>NZ_JALAAR010000070.1:0-236 GCF_036984005.1 Rheinheimera muenzenbergensis | reverse complement strand
GTGTTTGTGACTGACACAATATTTCTTTTAGGATTTTTTCTGCTGTGTTCCGCCTCCCGCAGCTCCACACCCACCCATCGCCCGCGTCATTTATTCCCCCCCCCCCGCCCCCCCCCCCCCCCCCCCCCACCCCCCCCCCCCCCCCCCCCCCCCCCCCCCCCGCCAGCGCAGCGAGCCACGCCACGCTGACGCGATCAACACCCAGGGTAAAATTGGCTTTAGAGCCACTATGGCGG
>NZ_JALAAR010000006.1:0-239003 GCF_036984005.1 Rheinheimera muenzenbergensis | reverse complement strand
GTTGGGAACATTCCCGGAGTAAGTGTGGTTCAATAACAGGTAGTGGCTGAGAGCTCCGCGCAGCGGCTTAGTTCAACAGCTTAATAGACGGAAAGTTTCCCGCTTTCAAATCGGAAAAATTCCGCCTATCAGTTTTTACATTTCATTAAATTACCTGTTTTATCTCAGCTTATCAATTAGCTATAGCTGCTTTCTTTGGAATGATTTGGGTGAAAGCAGGAAATTTTCCGCATATCCATTTGCTTACATAAAATTCACCAACTACTGTATAAATAAACATTATTGGGTGTAATAAATGACCTCGCCATTTTTGCAGTCGGTTGCTGAGCTAATGCTAAGCCGCCGCTATGCCAAACGTACGGTAGACACATATTTGTACTGGATAAAATTTTTTATCTTGTTTAATAAAAAGCAGCATCCAATTAAATTGCATGATGCTGACGTAGAAAGGTTTTTAAGTTACCTTGTCAATGAACGCAATGTTGCGGCAAAAACGCAGGCCACTGCGTTAAATGCGTTGAGTTTTTTATATAAAGTGGTGCTACAAAATCCGCTGTCGCTGGATATGAAATTTAACCGCTCCAGAGCGAGCCCAAAACTGCCTGTGGTGTTAACTCGCGCTGAGGTAAAGAGGCTGCTGCAGCTAATCGATCCTAAGTATAAATTAATCACCCAACTGCTGTATGGTAGTGGTTTAAGGTTAATGGAAGCCATCAGACTAAGGGTTCAGGATATTGATTTTGATTATCTTGGCTTAATGGTTTGGCAGGGTAAAGGTAACAAGAACCGGCGCACTACGCTGGCCGCAGAGTTGGTGCCAGCTTTACAACAGCAGATCGCCGGGGTTACACAATATTTGCAGGCCGACTTAGACAACCCAAACTATGCTGGTGTTTGGTTACCAACAGCACTGCAGCGCAAATATCCTGCCGCGCCACGTCAGCTGGGGTGGCATTACTTGTTCCCCTCCGCTGTGTTAAGTGCTGAGCCGCAAACCAAACTAATTCGTCGGCATCATATCGACGAAAGTACTGTGCGAAAAGCAATTCAGCAAGCCGCCAGGGCTGCGCAGATCCAAAAAAGAGTAAGCTGTCATACCCTGCGTCACTCCTTCGCAACGCATTTATTAGAATCCGGTGCCGATATCCGCACTGTGCAGGAGCAATTGGGCCATACCGATGTTCGCACTACGCAAATTTATACCCATGTACTAAACCGTGGCGCTGCCGGGGTGAAAAGCCCGTTATCGCAGCTGCTGTAACATCTTCTTCTGTCGCCTTAGCAAAGCCATTGACGGCCATTGCCGCTGACATACAATAGCGCCAATTTAACCACTTTTTTGCTTAAGGTAGCCGTATGAGCAGTGAAACCCTGATGACCGCGCCGTCGCTGCGTGCGCGATTACAGCAGTTTATTGAAAACAACACAGTGCAACGTATTTTGCTGGCGCTGATTTTAGTTAACGCCGCCATTCTCGGGCTGGAGACCATGCCGGCGGTGATGGCAGCGGCTGGTACTGTGTTACTGAAGTTAGATCAAGCCATTTTGGCGGTGTTTGTGCTGGAGATCCTGATCCGCTTATTTGTGCACCGGCTGGCGTTTTTTAAAGACGGCTGGAGTGTGTTTGATTTTATTGTGGTCGGTATAGCTTTAGTGCCGGCCAGCGGGCCTTTTGCCGTATTACGGGCGCTACGGGTACTACGGGTACTGCGGGTGCTTACCTTTGTCCCCTCGATGCGCAAAATTGTAGGTGCGCTGTTGCAGTCGCTAAACGGTATGTTGTCGATTGCTATGGTGTTGGGGCTGGTGTACTACGTGGCGGCGGTAATGGTAACCAAGTTATTTGGTGAAGCCTTTCCCGACTGGTTTGGCAGCCTGGGGGCTTCACTGTATACGCTGTTTCAGGTGATGACACTGGAAAGTTGGTCTATGGGTATTGCCAGACCAGTGATGGAGCAATTTCCTTATGCCTGGGCCTTTTTTGTGCCGTTTATCTTAATTGCCACCTTTACCATGCTGAATTTGTTTATTGCCGTTATCGTAAATGCGGTGCAAAGCATGCACGATGACGAGCATAAAGAAGAACATGCTGCCGATGTGGCTACCCAGCAGCAACTGCTGTTACAAATGCAGCAGCTGCAACAGGAATTGGTACAGCTGCGCGCTGAGTTAAAAAAGCCTATTGCAGAATAAAATCTTCCAATGAGCGGCCGCTCAGGCGGCCAATCTGGCGGAACATATAAATAATGGCGCCAAACAGCATTACCATAGAAGGCAGTACTATCACCGGGTAGCTTAGCCACGTCATACGGCCCAGCTCTTCAGCATAGGCGGTGGTGCCGGGTTGGCTCACCACTATGGCTTTGGCCAGGATGTAATTTAGCGCTGATGACAGAAAAAACGATGCTGCAACAATGTATCCGGCTCTGGCCATGCGTTGGTCGAACAGGGCGCTGTTGTTTTGTTCGGCTAAGGCCTGTTCTAACTTGGGTAAGTCCAGTAATTCCGGGTTTATCAGCAGCTTTTTAACCAGCGGGTAAGGCGTATACTGGCTAAGCAGCACTATAACGCCAATCAGCCCCGGGATCAGCGCTTCTTTAATGGCGATATAAGAGGGCGGCAATTGCAACAAGCTGATGCCGCCGGTTAGCAGCACGCTGATAATACCCAGCACAGAAAAAAAGTTCACTTTGCCAGATTGCTTTAGCTCCCACAAACCAAACAGCAGCGGAAAAGCCAGTGCCACCACCACAGCCCATACCGGCCCTAAGGCGGTGTCGCCACTAAAGCGGCTTAAAATAATGGCCGGTATTGCCACATTAATTAGCAGGTTGGATAACAGGCCAGGCTTTTTGCTTTTGGCCGGGCCGGGTTGTGCTGTGCTTGTCATAAATACCTGTAAGGTGGTTATTTGCTGGCCAGTATACCAAGCCGGGCCGCTGCAGCAATCGGTTGTATTAGTTTAAGTTACCAAATAGCTCTGCCAGCGCCGCTCTGTGCCGGCGCGACATGGTAAGCAGGCTGCCGCATTTTAGCAGCACCTCGGCGTCGCCCTTATCGCCCGGGCGCAGTTCAACAATATCACTTTTGCGCACTATGGATGAACGGTGAATGCGGGCAAATACTGCCGGGTCGAGCTTTTGTTCCAGTGCGGCCATGGTGTCGCGTAGCAGGTAACTTTTCGGCTGCGAATACACATGTATATCAACATAGTTGCCGGCGCTTTCTATCCAGCTGATGTCGTTAACATCGACAATACGCAACCGGCCCGGATCGCGGATGGTTAGGCGGTCAACATAGCTGGTAGCCGGGCTGATAGTGTTGGCCGGGCGGCTTAATTTACCAATAATTTTGCCGCAGGCTTTAAACAACGCTTGCTGAAAGCGCTCCGGGCTGAAAGGTTTTAGTAAATAATCTACCGCACTTAACTCAAAGGCCGTTACCGCATGCTCAGCGTAGGCGGTACAAAAAATCACCGCCGGCTTGCTGGCCAGCTGTTTAAATACGCTCAGGCCATCCAGCCCCGGCATCTGAATATCAAGAAAGATAATATCCGGCTGATGCAATTGCGCTAAACGCAATGCATCGGTGCCGTTATCGGCTTCTGCCGTAATTTCAAATTGTTGCTGTTGACTCAGCAAATGTCTGATGCCAGCCCTGGCTAAAGGTTCGTCGTCCACGATTAAACAGCTTAACTTCATAACCGACTCTGTATGAAAACAGTAAAAACGTGCTGGCCAGAATGCAATACGCCAGCTCCCGTCTTTACCGGGCTTTAGGGGCGCGCAGTGTAGCAAAGATACATTGGCGAATGTATGGCGCTGGTCCCGGTTTTTGTGGCGTTGACAGTGGTTTTTACAAATTTATACAGCTTGTGGCTTTATCGCACCATTCCCCCTTTTGGTCACAGCAGGCCTTACTTTGATGACTTAGCGCTGGCTTTGCTAACAAAACGCCAGTAGCGTCAGCGCCGGAAAAACCACCACTTATAACAACGGTAGCCCGCTTTGCGGCGTCCAGGGGGAATTACATGCAACAATCTTTAGTAGGTAAGGCGGTACGCTTTGCCATGCTGGCGCTGCCAGCTTCTGCGTTAGGTGTCAGTTCAGCAGCATTGGCCCAGGAAGAAGTGGCCAAAGTAGAGCGCATTGAAGTTACCGGCTCACGCATTCAGCGCCAGGATATGGAAACGGCGTCACCGGTGACGGTAATTGACGCTGCGGCTATCCGTATTGAAGGCTTTACCTCGGTTGACCAACTGTTACAGGCGCAAACTTCCATGGCCGGCGCGGCAGTGGGTGCTACCACTAACAATGGTGCCGACGGTGCCGCCCAGGTAGACTTACGCGGTATGGGGGCAGAGCGCACCCTAGTGTTATTAAACGGCCGCCGCATGGTGAATTCAGGTTCAGGTGCCGATAGCGCGGTAGACTTAAACGCCATACCGGTAGCGATGATTGCCCGGGTAGAAATTTTAAAAGATGGTGCTTCTGCGGTATATGGCTCTGATGCCATTGCCGGGGTAGTGAACATTATCACCAAAAAAGACTTCGACGGTGTGCAACTGGATCTGAACGCCAGCAGCACCGACAAAGGCGACGGTGAAACCGGCGAGCTAAGCGCCCTGTATGGTTTTAGCACCAACAGTGGCAACTTTACCGTTGGCGCCACTTACGCAGATCGTAAAGGCGTTATTCAGTCTGACCGTGACTGGACAGAAGCGGGTAACAGCTCGTTTATCCCCACTGGTAGCTTAGGTGGCAAAGTGCAAAATGCCGCTGGCGAATGGGTAGCACGCAGCAGCGGTTATGATTTTACCCAGGACAGCTGGTACCAGACGCCAAGTAAGCGTTACAGCTTGTTTGCTAACGCCACGCAAGAGCTGGACAACGATTTAGTATTTACAGCCGATGCTTTGTACACCAAGCGTAAGTCAGATCAGCAGTTAGCACCGCAACCGGGCGACATTATGCTGGATGTCTGCGGTGCGCCAGATGCTGATTTGCAAAACTGTATCACCTTAACACCGGCAATGCTTACCGGTGGTTTAACTGCAGATGATACTGGCCGCATTAACTACCGCCGCCGTACTAACGATGTCGGCCCGCGCGTATATGCACAGGACACGGACACTTTACGTGTATCTGCGGCCTTAGCCGGCAGCCTGGATGTACACACCGGTATGAACTGGGAGCTGTCGTACACTTACGGTAAAAACGAAGCGGATACCTCGGTAGCCAATTCAATTAACGCGGTGAAGATGGAAAGCTCTGTCTATGCCAATCAGGCGGCCTGGTTCAGCGGTGCGCCACTGAGCAGCGCTATTGTTAACGATATTGGCTATTTCGAGCAGGCCGAGGGCGGCAACTCACAAAGCGTGCTGGCCGGTGTGCTAAGCGGTGATCTATTCGATTTAGACGCCGGTGCGGTAGGCTTTGCTATCGGTGCAGAGTATCGCCGTGACGCTGGCTTCTTTAACCCGGATCCGGTGATTGTTGCCGGTGAAGGTACCGCCGCACAGCAAGACCCAACCAAGGGCAGCTACAGCGTGGTGTCATTCTATCAGGAAGTCAGCGTGCCGTTCAGTGACAAGCTGACCGGTGAGTTTGCGCTGCGTTTTGATGACTACTCCACTTTTGGTAAAGCCAGCACCTGGAAAGTCGGCTTAACCTATGAATTGTCTGACGAAGTGATGTTACGTGCGGTTGCGGCTACCGGTTTCCGTGCACCAAACGTTAACGAGTTGTTCGGTGGTAACACCGGCTCTTTCGACTACCTGACCGATCCGTGGGGCAATGAACAAGACCCGCAAATTCTGGTGAACTACACCTCAGACGCCAATATTAAACCGGAAGAGTCAGAATCGTTCACTGCCGGCATGGTATTGTCACCAGCGCAAATTGAAGGTTTATCGTTAACTGTCGATTACTGGCGCTTTAAAGTGACGAATGCCATCACCCGTTTAGATGCGCAGGCTGGTCTGGATAACTGTTTTGCCGGCGACGCTGTTGCCTGTGAAACGTTCAGCATAACTATGGCGGGTGATCTGTCTGACTTTACCAACCCGTTAACCAACGTCGGTAACCAGGACACCAGTGGTGTGGATATCAACGTCGCCTACCGCTTTGACGCACTGGGTTTAACCTGGAAAATCAACAACGACACGACCTGGTTACTGGAGTTTAAACAGGACGGTATTGATTACACTAATACCATCGACGGTAACTTTGGTGGCTATGCTGAACTGCGCAATAACTTCAGCGTGCAGGCTGGACAGGGTGACTGGAATCTAACTTACTTTAACCGTTACATTGGTAAAACAGACTTCCTGGCTGATGGCTCGCGCATCGATGCAGTGCTGTATCACAACATCGCCGCCAGCTACTTTATTACCAACGGTTTAAGCGTTTCATTGGGTGTGAAAAACCTGACTGACGAAGAGCCGTCATATGTAGCCAACGGCAGCGACGGTGGCACAGTGCCGGAAGTGTTCGACACTATCGGTCGCCAGATCTACGGTGGCGTCAGCTACAAGTTCTAATACATCGCGTTCCTGATGTTTGCCCGCCGTAATGGCGGGCTTTTTTTTGCCAATCAACTAAAACTTAACACTGGCTGAGAGTGTCACGCGCCGTCCGACCACATCGTACAGCGATGGATCTGTACCTGACTGCACGTTTGGCGCATACAATTCCGGCTCAGTATCGAGCAGGTTGTTCACGCCCAGTCGCACCGAATAATGCTCACCAAGCCGATAGGTAAACGCGGTATCCCAATACATAATGCCGCTGGTGCCGCTGGGTTGGGTTTCAATTGGCATTTCTACCGCAAGCCGGTTTTTCATACCATCGATATAACGGCCTTTTAGTGCCCATTCCAGATCGCCAAAGTTTACGCTGGCATTGAGATTAACCTTAAATTTCGGGAACGACTGGCCAAGGCCGGCGCCGAAATACGCTACAGTGTCGGCATAATCTATCGCTGGCAGGAAGTCCAGTTCCTGAGTTTTGTACTCCAACAGGTAGTTGGCGTACAGACCCAGTTTGATATAGGCCCCGCCAAGCATGTCGGTATCAAAACCATAACCGGCCTGGAAATCCAGCCCCGAGGTTTTAATAAAACCTGAGTTAATGCCCGGAATATTACCATCTGCAGTGTTCGGATCTGCGAGGAAGAAAATGTCACCGCCGCCGCGCACTATGTACTGACAGGAACTGTAATCACCGCTCAGTGCGGCGTTATTGCCGTAGTAGTTGTAGCAGTCGGCAATAATCAGGTTAACGTTCGGCGCGATAATCGCATCTTCAATATCAATATTGTAATAATCCAGCGACATGGCCAGGCCGTTACTGAAGTTATGCACGGCACCAAGGGTAAAGGTATCTGCAGTTTCTGGTTTCAGCTTCACATTACCCGAGGTGTTGATAGAAGCCTGGGTGCCTGGCGTTTGCACATAGCTGTCCGGTGCGCCTACACCGGTTGCTGAGCACAAATCGGCACCGGCCTGGCCATTGGCGGCGCGAAACTCGGTAGACGCTGAGCAGGGATCGAAGTACTGCGGCGCACTACCACCACCGTCAAACAGTTCGCCAAAGTTAGGCGCCCGCACTGCGCGCTGATACGACGCCCGGATGCGCGGTAAATCGCTGGCAATTACCCAGCTCAGTTCGGCTTTGTAGGCCGAATTGCGATCTTTCTCACCGCTAATACCTTTGGCAATGTCGGTAAACTGCGACTGTGAACTGCGAAACCCCAGGGTTAGATCCAGGCTGTCGGCGAAGTCCCGGCCATCAAGCAGCGGAATAAAGGCTTCAGCAAAGATATCATCAAAGCGGTTTTTGCCAGCCGCCGGGCTTTGGGTGTTAAAGCCGGATACCGGCCCGCTTAGTGAGCCCGGATCTAATTCATAATCAAAGCGTCGACTTTCATATCCCAGTACCACACTTAACATGCCGCTGGGCAGTTCGAACAAGTCACCGGAAACATAACCCTGCATAATGCGTTGGTTAAACTCGCGCGATAAGGTAGCGTCAAGTGTCATGTAATCGGCGCATTCCTGCGACACACTGTTACGGCCAAACGGGTTATAGCCACCGGCACAAATACTGGCACCACCGTCGGGGGCGGCTAATAAATCCATCACGCGCTGGGTGTCCAGGTTGCCGGTTTGCGTTTGCTTAATGGTGGTTTTACCTTCCATGGCGTAAACGTCATAGCTCCAGGCGTCATTGATTTCACCGCGAATGCCAAGCATATATTGCACCACAGTATTGTCGCGCTGCGAACCACGTAAGCCGCCCCATAGCGAACGTTGCCGCATCAGGAAGGGCTCGGTTGCGCCAGAACCCACCAGTGCGGCATTATCGCCGGTGCGTGAATTTAGCAGCGTCATCAGATCGGCCGGAATAAAGGGGTTGGTTACCGGGATAATTAACTGATTGGCAATAGTGCTGCCAGGAGAAACAAAGGCCGACGTGGCGCGGGTAGAAACCGTGCCATCCGGGCCCTGTACCTGTACTGTTGGAAACGGCGTCGGTGCCAGTGCCGTTTCTGAGTTGTAATTGGTCCAGGATGCTGTTGCAAAAACTTCTGTCTTGTCGGTGACATCAAAATTCAGCTTACTGGAGAACGTCTTACGCTCCAGAGGCAGCACCAGAATATTTACCGCATCAAAGTTGTAGCTGTACACGTCTGGAAACAGCGGCCCGTTTACCGACAAGTCGACCGGATATCGCCAGTTCTCCACATCCAGCGGGCTGTTAAAAACCCCGGCCGAAAACAGCGAGCCATCAGTATTAAAACCAATCAGACTGCCATTGGCGGGTACTGAGCCGGCGGCACTGCCATAGCTGGCAAACACGGCATCAACGGCGGCTTGCGACGGATTATTGCCAGAGCTGAAATAACGCCCCTCCGGGAAGAAACTGGTGGTTGAGGTGGCGTTGGCGGAGAAATCGCGCTGCGATTTAATCATGCCTTCACGCTTGGAGTAGTCAAAGGCGATAATGGCGTTGCCGCGGCTGTCGTCAAAATTGCCACCCACTACCGCCGAAAAGTTGTATTCTTCAGCGTCACGTTCCTGCGCGTGGTTGGAATGCGTGGCACGAAAATCCACACCTTCAAAGTTGCTTTTCAGCCGTAGGTTTACCGCGCCGGCGACTGCATCTGCACCATAGGCTGCGCCCGCACCGCCGGTGATTACTTCAATGCTGTCTATCATCGCAGCCGGTATAGTGTTTAAATCGACGGTCATTGCCGACGACGACACCATAACGCGCCGGCCATCAACCAGCACCAGGTTGCGGTTGGCACCGAGGCCGCGTAAGTCAATATTAGATTGGCCGCCATTGCCCGGATTGTTTGAGGTGGTGGTGCCAGCCGGATTTACCTGTGGCAAGGTGTTCATATAGGTATCGATGGTAATGTCAGCCCGGCTGTTAAGTTCATCCGCGTTGACCGTTAGCATCGGGCTATTGGCAACCTGATCCAGGCTTTTTATGCGCGAACCGGTTACCGCTATTTTCTCCACTGCCGCTTCAGCGGTGTTGGTGTCCTGGGCAGATATGGTGGTAACTGTAGCTAAACTACCCAGCACAAGGCCGAGTTGAACCGCCAACGCCAGTTTGGATTTGTTAAACATACTATTCTCCCTGCAGCATGGTTATTTCACTTTGTTTTTTCTGTTACTGCCTGTTTACGCTAGGCTGTTATTTGTGTTGCGCCTAGGCCCGAGCCATTGACAGGTAGTTCCGAGTGATTAACTGCGGGTGTGCGGTGACTAATGGCGGTGACGCTGGCGTTAATACTGCGTAAAGTGACCGGGTAGTTTGACCTGGTGGGTAGAGGGGATTGGCTGGCAGAGTTCAGCCTGAGGTTGTCAGCGGTGTACTGCCGGTTAAGAGGTTGCAGATGTTAATAAGAGAAGAGCGGGTTCTACCCTCATGGCGGTTGTGGCTGGCCAGTATCGGTTTCTGGTTACTTATGTGCTCGCTGTCTGCTGATCATTCCTATCGGGCAGCGGTGCGGGTGGGCCGGGATGCCCAATGGATACATGTCTGGTTAGAATATGCGCCCTGGTGGATGCCCTGGGCATTAATTACGCCCCTGTTAATTGCCGCAACGCAGCGATTACCGGTAGAAGGGCAAAAGTACTGGCTGATTTTGCTGCGCATCGTGGTGCTGATGTTTGCTACTTTGCTGTTGTACGGCGTTATGGTGTTACCCATTGTCTCTTTTCAAACGCAAGGGGTAGTCAACTGGCAAACATTGCAGGCCGGCATGGCGTCATGGTTTGGTTACAGTGCCTGGCATATGGATATTCTGGTGTTTATTTCGGTGATCAGTGCCGGCTATGCCTGGTCCTACTTTAAGCGGGTGCATTCTGAAGTAGCGCACAGCGAAGCTTTGCAGCGTCAGCTGGTGCAGCTTGAGCTGCAGTCGCTGCGATCGCAGCTTAATCCGCACTTTTTATTTAACACCTTAAATACCATTGCCGGGCTTATCCGGTTAGATAATAAAAACAGCGCCATCAAGGCCCTGACTGAACTTAGCGCCATGCTTAGAAAAGTGCTTGAAAATCAAAGCAGTCAGATGATTAGTCTGGCTGAGGAAATGGAGTTTATTCAAAGTTATCTGAACATACAGAGCATGCGCTTTGGTGACAAGTTACAGCTACAAATTGACGTTGCGCCGCAGTGTCTGGTGCAGGAAGTGCCCTTTATGCTGCTGCAGCCGTTGGTCGAAAATGCAGTTCAGCACGGCGTGCAACAGGAAACTGAGCAAAATCTGCTGCAGCTTCATATAGGTTGCGATGACGGTATGTTACAGATCCGTCTGGTAAACCGGGTAGCTGAACATGAATCGCATCATGGTTTTGGCATAGGGTTGAGTAACTGCCATGAGCGCTTAAAACGGCTTTATGCACAGAATTACAGCCTGGAACTCACCAGGCTGGAAAACGGCTACGTGGCAACCGAGCTAAAATTACCGCTGGAGGCAACTGATGAAATTGAAAGTACTGATTGCCGATGATGAGCAACTGGCGCGCCAGAGCATAGCACTGTTATTGCAACAGGAAAGCGCCATTGTACAAATTGTACAAGCCGCAGATGGCAGGCAGGCCATGGCAATGTTTGAGCAGCATAAGCCGGATTTAGTGTTTTTGGATATTCAGATGCCCGGCCTCACCGGTATCGAGTTAGCCAGCCATTTTGGCAATAAAGCGGTGGTGGTATTTGTCACGGCTTATGATCAGTTTGCCATTACCGCCTTTGAACTGGATGCGATAGATTATCTGTTAAAGCCTTTTGATGATGACAGGTTTCAGCAGTCACTACAGCGCGCCATTAACCGTATCCGCGAACATCAACTCAGCGATTTAACCCGCGTCAGCGATGTTATTCGCCAGCTGCAGCAAGACAGTGGCAGCCGCTATAAAGCCAAACTTATTATTAAAGATCCGGGCCGGATACGGTTACAGGATGTTGATCAAATTGATTTTATCCGTGGCGCCGGTAACTACGCCGAAATTCATTTGTTTGATAAAAAAGTGCTGTTACACCGTGCCACTATGTCAACGCTGGAGCAGCAGCTTGACCCTCATATTTTCACCCGTATTCACCGCTCGGTAATTATCCGCCAGGCCTGTATCAGTGAATTGCGCCTTAATGAGCGCGGTGACTACACCGTCATTCTGAAAGACGGTCAGCAATTTAGTTTATCCAGACAAAATAAGCACAAGCTGGAACAACTGCTTGCTTAGTTTGGTTATTTGGTCTTACCAATTCCGTTGCCCGTTTTGTAATCAATCATGGTTGAGTACCAGTTGATAACCAGCTAGGGTGGTAAAACACAGGGTAACCGGAGTAAGCAAGATGGACCATTATGCAGCGTTAAAAAGCAATGTCGGTTTACTGGGCACCCAATTGGGTGACACCATTCGTAACCAGTTAGGTGACGCGGTGCTGGAGCGGGTAGAGCAAATCCGTCAGCTGTCAAAAGCCGCCCGTCAGGGCGAAGAGCTGCAAGCCGACCAGTTAAAACAGGTGCTACAAAGCTTAAGCGACGACGAGCTGCTGCCGGTCGCCCGCGCCTTTGCCCAGTTTTTAAATTTAGCCAACTTAGCCGAGCAGCATCACAGCATCAGCCGCATTGGCCACGCCAGCATCGAAAAACCCGAGCCGCTGCAAGAGCTGTTTAGTTTGCTGGCTGACAAACAACTGGATACGGCTAAGGTACAGCAGGCGGTGGCTAATTTATCCATCGAGCTGGTACTAACCGCGCACCCGACCGAAGTATCACGCCGTACCCTTATTCATAAGCTCACCGAAATTGCCGGCTGTTTAACCGAGCTGGAGCAAGAGTTAACACCAGCGCAGCAACAGCGGGTAGAGCAGCGCTTAAGCGAGCTGATTGCCCAGGCCTGGCACACTAATGAAATTCGTGAACAGCGGCCGACGCCGGTCGATGAAGCCAAATCTGGTTTTGCGGTAATTGAAAGCTCGCTGTGGCAGGCAATACCGGATTTTCTGCGTGAACTGGACACCAAATTGGTCACTGCCAGCGGCAAAGGCCTGGCACTGGATGCGGCGCCGGTAAAATTCTCCTCCTGGATGGGCGGTGATCGCGACGGTAACCCCTTTGTTACGGCGAAGGTTACCCGTCAGGTGTTGTTACTCAGCCGCTGGAAAGCTGCCGATCTATTCGCCAAAGACTTAGACTTGCTCAGCAGCGAGCTCTCCATGTATCAGGCCAGCCAGGCGCTTAGCGACATTGCCGGCGGGGCCAGCGAGCCTTACCGGCTGGTACTGAACAAGTTACGCAGCGGCCTGCTGCAGACCCGCGACTGGTTAACTGAAGCGTTAAAACACGACCGCTTGCAGCGGCCACAGGATTTAATCTGGCATAACCAGCAGCTACTTGAACCACTATTGCTGTGCTATCAGTCACTGCTCGATTGCGGTATGGCGGTTATTGCCAACGGCAAGCTGCTCGACACGCTGCGCCGCGCTTACGCTTTTGGCCTGACCTTGTTAAAGCTGGATATCCGCCAGGATGCCGGCCGTCATGCTCAGGTATTTAGCGAGCTAACGCAGTATCTCGGTCTGGGTGACTACGCGGCCTGGGACGAAAGCGCGCGCCAGGCGTTTTTACTGGCCGAGCTGGCGAACCGCCGGCCGCTGTTTCCAAAAAGCTGGCAACCCGGTGCCGAGGTGCAAGAGGTATTAGATACCTGCGATATCGTCGCCCGCCATGGCAGTGAGGCACTGAGCACCTATGTCATTTCTATGGCCGGTAAACCGTCTGACGTGCTGGCGGTACAATTGCTGTTAAAAGAAGCCGGTATCAGCTTCCCGATGCCGGTAGCGCCGTTGTTTGAAACCCTGAGCGACTTGCAAAACGCACCGGATTGTATGCGCCGCTTGCTCAGTATTGATTGGTATCGCGGTTACATAAACGGCAAACAGGAAGTGATGATTGGCTACTCGGATTCCGCCAAAGATGCCGGCGTATTTGCCGCCGCCTGGGCACAGTACAGCGCCCAGGAAGCCTTAGTGGCGATATGTCAGCAGGCCAGGGTGCAATTAACATTATTTCATGGCCGTGGCGGTACTATCGGCCGTGGCGGCGGCCCGGCCCATGCTGCTATTTTATCGCAGCCACCGGGCTCGTTAGATGGTGGTTTACGGGTTACCGAGCAGGGCGAGATGATCCGCTTTAAATTTGGCTTACCAAAATTAGCCGAACGCAGTCTGGCACTGTATGCCAGTGCCGTGCTCGAAGGCATGCTATTGCCACCACCGGTACCCAAACAAAGCTGGCGCACACTGATGAGCCAGCTGGCTGCCGACTCGTGCGAGGCCTACCGTGCTGTGGTACGCCACAATAAAGACTTTGTGCCGTATTTTCGCGCCGCTACCCCAGAGCAGGAGCTGGGCCAGTTACCGCTGGGTAGCCGGCCGGCCAAACGTAACCCAACCGGCGGAGTTGAAAGCCTGCGCGCCATTCCGTGGATTTTTGCCTGGTCGCAAAACCGCTTAATGTTACCGGCCTGGCTTGGGGCTGGCTCGGCATTGGCAAAAGCGGCCGAGCAGGATAACGCACCGCTGCTGGAAGAAATGCAGCAGCAATGGCCGTTTTTTGCCACCCGCATGTCGATGCTGGAAATGGTGTTTTTAAAAGCCGACAGTGATATTGCGGCTTATTACGACAAGGTGTTGGTGCCGGATGAATTAAAGCACCTAGGCCAGCAACTGCGCGAGCAGTTAACAGCAGATCGCGACTTGCTGCTAAAGCTTATTCACAGCGATACGCTAATGGCAAAAGAAAGCTGGATCCGCGAATCGATAATGTTGCGCAATACCTATGTCGACCCGCTGCATATCCTGCAAGCTGAGTTATTACACCGGGTTAGGCATCAGCCAGAGCGGGTAAGCCCGATGATCAGCCGGGCGCTGATGGTGACTATAGCCGGTATTGCTGCCGGTATGCGAAATTCGGGTTAGGCCATCTCGTTTATTAGTAACAGAACACGCATAATAGCAGCCAGAATTTGAATCAGGGGCTGGGTTTGCTCTAAGCCGACCGTTGAATGCATGGATGCGTGAGACGAGCCTACAAGGATGTATTTACGGCGTGTCGGTGTGAGTAAACCCGGCTCCGGTAACATGCGGTCTGCGTTTCTATGCTTAGTTATGTATTGTTAGCGCTGCTATCGGCCGTGGCGATGGCCAGCAGTGGCATTATTGCCCGCTTTAGTGGCTTAGCGGCGGCCGAGCTGACGTTTTACCGTTTAGCCGTTGGCGCGCTGTGTTTGCTGCTGTTTGTTGGCTTAACCGGTCGTATCAGGCTGTTAAAAGGTAAACCCGACTGGCGGATGGCCGTAAATGGTGTGCTGCTGGCCGGCTTTATGCTGAGCTTTCTTACGGCAATTGAATATATCAGTCTGGCCAATGCCATTATGCTGGTGTATCTGGCACCGCCGCTGTCGGCCTTTTTAGCACACTGGCTGTTACAGGAAAAACTCGACCTGCCAGATTCCAGCCTGATTGTGTTGTCGTTTCTTGGCTTTGCCATGTTGCAGCAGTTTAAATTTGATCTGGTTCTTGATGCCAGTCAGTTGCCGGGCTTGTTGTATGGCTTGCTGGCGTTGTTGTGCTACAGCGGCTTTTTACTGCTAAACCGGCGCTCGCTGCCGGGGCACTCGCAATTACAGCGCACTTTTTACCAGCTGATTATTGGTGCTTGCTGTGTGCTGCCGTTTTTAACGGCAATGAAAGCGCCGTTAGCCGAAGATATTATCTGGATAGCACTGGCCGGTATTTTCCCCGGCTTTATTGCTATTTACTGTGCCATAGTGGCGTTGCAGCATTTGCCAACCCGACTTTACGCCACGCTGGCCTATTTAGAGCCGGTCACGGTAATCCTGGCCGGCTGGTGGTTGTTTGGTGAAAGCTTAAGTACGCTGCAACAAAGTGGTGTTGTGCTGATTATCTGCACCGGGCTGGCGCTAGCACTGCGGCATAAGCCGGCTAAAGCTGTGGTAGCCGTAGCCGACGCGGTACGGCTGTAACAGCACGGCAGCTATGTTTAACCGCGCGGCACAAAATCCAGCACGGTGGCATTGATGCAGTAACGTGGTTTACCGTTTGGGCCATCATTAAACACATGGCCTAAATGGATGCCCGAGACTTTGGCGCGGATTTCAGTGCGGCGCATGCCATAACGGTTGTCGGGCTTTTCTATTACCGCGCCATCAACGGGTTTGGTAAATGACAGCCAGCCGCTGCCGGAGTCAAAACGGTGACGGGTGTCAAACAATGCTACGCCGCTAAGTTTATCGACAAAAACACCATCGGGCGTGTTTTTAAAGATTTCGTATTGCTGACAAAAGCGCGCATCGGTGCCTTCATCAAAGGCGACATCAAAGGCCTCGCTGTCACCGAGTTTAAATTTACCCAGCAGCAGATAAAACTCGTTGGGGCTCAGGTAGCCCTGACGGCCAAACACTTCTTTGCCGTTTGCCAGCAAAATAATGGTCGGCGTGGCCCAGGTCGCTGAGGTGATCTTCAGCCCTTTTAACTGGCTGGCATAACGGTAATGCAGCGGAATATCTCCACGGTAATGCTTAGCCACATCGGCTTTAAATTTCTCGCAGTACGGGCAGTAGCTTTCTGAGTCTATTACCAGAATATGCTTGCCGTTAAGTAGCGCACTGTTATCTACGCTGGTGGTTTGCGCCACTGGCGTATTGGTAAAGCGCACACCGGTGCTGTGATCGGGGCAGTAACCGTTGGGATTTTTCGCGATATAGTCCTGATGGTAGCTCTCTGCCGGAAAAAACTCGCGCAGCGGCTTAATCTGGGTGGTAATGGCACCGTAACCAGCCTTGCTTAGCAGCTGTTGAAATTCAGCTTTCAGCCTGTTTGCTATTAAGGCCTGAGTGTCGCTGTTGGTTAAGATAATGCTGCGATACTGGGTGCCAATATCATTGCCCTGGCGGTTTAGCTGAGTAGGGTCGTGCATTTCAAAATAGCGCTGTAACAGAGTGTCCAGGCTGATTTGCGCCGGATTGAAGCGCACTTTAACCACTTCAGCATGGTTATTCGGGTTAAACTGATGACGTTTTTGCGTGATCACGCGGTAGCTGGGTTGTACATCATTACCGTCGGCATAACCGGATACCGCATCAATAACGCCAGGCATAGCCTCAAAGCGCTTTTCCACGCCCCAGAAACAACCTGCGCCAACCACAATACTGTCAATATGCTCGGTAGCCGGCATCTTAGCCATTGCTGTACCGGTAAACAGCATTACCAGAGTACAAAGCCGGATAAGTTTACTGAACATCTTTACCTCTGCCTGTTAATCGTTACTGCTTGTTACGTAACAGACAGGTAGAAGGGTCAATTGCTTTCAACAATACTGTTCTTTAATCTTCAGACTTGGTCGGCAAACTCCGTTACCGCTTGCAGCGTGCGTGCAATATCATCGCTGCTGATATTCAGATGGCACACCCAGCGCAAACGCTTAATATCACCTTTGGCGCTTTGATAATTGCTGCCGGTAAGCTTGATACCGCGTTCAGCCAGATAGGGCAGCAACAGTTCTGCCAGTTGCAGCTCAACATCGGTAAATAAAATATTGGTCTGCACCGGCAGCGCCGTTAGCTTGCCCCGCAGTGCCGGTAATTGCGCGGCTAAGGCGGTTAGGCCTTCTGCTAAGCGCCGGCAATTGTCGTGATCATCAGCCAGCCGGGTAATATTATGTTCCAGCGCATATAAACCCGCTGCTGCCAGCATGCCCGTTTGCCGCATACCGCCACCAAGCATTTTGCGCACCCGTTTAGCGCGGGCGATAAACGCATTTGAGCCCAGCAACAACGAGCCAACCGGGCAGCCTAAGCCTTTGGATAAACACAAGGATACCGAGTCATACCCCTGACACAACTCGCGTGCCATCTGCAGTGGGGTTAACTGATGCTGTGCTGCCAGCGCCACCGCGGCATTCATTAAGCGGGCGCCGTCGATATGGCAATTCAGGCCTGTGTCTTTTGCCAGTGCGGCGACATCGCGCATATAGCTAAGCGGCAAAACCTTACCGCCAACGCTGTTTTCAATCACGATAAGGCGGGTACGGGCAAAGTGCGGATCATCCGGTTTAATCGCCGCGGCGATATCGCTCAGCGCCAGGCTACCGTCGGCTTGCAGCTCCAATGGCTGTGGCTGAATGGAACCCAGCACCGCCATGCCGCCGCCTTCCCATTTGTAGGTGTGCCACTGCTGACCGACAATGGCCTCGTCGCCGCGCTGGCAATGGCTCATCATGGCAATCAGGTTAGTCTGGGTGCCGCTGGGGGCAAACAGCGCTGCTTCAAAGCCCAGCAGTTTGGCGGCTACGCTTTGCAATTCCAGTGTAGTGGGGTCGTCATTAAATACATCATCGCCCAAAGCGGCACTGAACATACGTTCTTTCATTGCCAGGCTGGGTTGGGTAACGGTATCGCTGCGAAAATCGGCCATAAGGTGCTCCACAATTATGCTGCAGTCAGATTAAGGCGCAGCGGTTTATTGTGCAATCAGAATGGGCTAAATAGCCGGATTTGTCGCTGCAATAAAAAAGGGCAGCTTAGGCTGCCCTCTGTTTGCGGTTTTGGCGATTAATAGAAATTAATCTTAAAGTCGACACCAAAGGTGCGCGGCTCGTTAACAAAACCGGTCAGGTTATTGAAATCGATGGCGCCTTTTAAGTTGTCTTTGTCGGTAATATTGCGGCCAAATACACCTACTTCGTAATTATTGTCGTAGTTAATGTAGGCTACGCGTAAACCGGCTTCGTAGTTGTTATTTGATTTAAACTCGGCTGATTCATACAGAAACAGATTAGTTTTACCCTGCAACTGATAGTCACCGTAGACATAAATTTCACCGCTTTCAATTGGGAAATCATAGCGGCCATTTAATGTCAGGATGGTTTCCGGCGCCTGCGGGAACGGGTTGCCGTCAATCAGCGCCAGGTTTTGTGCATTACGCGGATCCAGCACTGTACACATGCCTGAACCACAAGGTGCCACGGTCAGAGTGTCGTCTTGCAGCTCAGTATTGTTGTAGCTGAAACCACCACCCACGCTAAGATTAGGTGTGACGCGGTAATCAAAGTCGAATTCAAAACCATAACCTACACCTTTATCAGCGTTGATTAACTGGTTGCCCTGCGTCTGGCCACCAATAGCCGATAACTGAATATCGTCGATGGTGTAGTAAAACAGCGCACCGTTTAAGCGTAAGGTGTTGTTTAGCAGATCAGACTTTGCGCCGACTTCAAACGACATAATGGTTTCTGATTTGGCTACAGACGGTGGCGCTTCAAAAGCCACATCGCGGCCCTGAATAGACTGAGCGCGGAAGCCATCCGCCACGCGGGCAAACAGGCTGGTTTTATCGGTTAAACGATAGTTAGCACTGAGCTCCCAGCTGATGTTGTCGTCTGATACTTTAATCGGCTCATAGTATTGTACCTGAGCTGCGCCGATCACCAGGGCAAAACCATCAACGTTTTGCTGGCCAACCGAAAAGGTTTTGATGTCGTCGGTGTAACGGATACCACCGGTGATATCCAGCTTATCGTTTACTTTGTAAGACGTCTGGCCAAACAGCGCCCAGCTGGTATTGCCGTGGAATACTTCTGTCGCACCAAAGAAGCCATCAATACTGTTTACACCAAAGGTAGAATCGAAGTAAAAACCACCGACCTGCCAGCTTAACGCATCGTTGGTATCACTGGCCAAACGGATTTCCTGGGTATATTGCTTTAAATCTTTCAGCTGATCTTCTGTTACCGCCTGAAACGGCACAATGCCCGGGCCATCTGGTGTGCCGCCGTCGATATCACCAATACCGCCACCATCAGCACGTTCCATTGCTGAAATGCTGGTTAGTGTCATACCGTCTAACTGGAAGTCCAGTTTTAACGATGCGCCCCAGGCATCATAGCTTTGGCTGTTTGCTGTTGGGTTGTCGTAAGACACACTGTCGCGGTCATAATTGCTGTTTAGCTTGTCACTGCCGGCAGAAAGAATATTGGCTCGAAACAGCGACGAGGTACCGTCATAGTTGCGTGAGTGTACATTTAACAACGCATCGAAATCGCTGCTTTCCCACAGCAGTTGCAAACGGCCGGCACGCTCGGTGTAACCGCCCATAGCATCGTTTTCACCGGTAAAGGCATTATCTACCCAGTCACTGCGGTGCTGTGATAGTAAAGACAAACGAGCAGACACCTCGTCTGTTAAACCGCCACCGACAGCCCCTTCCAGATTTAACTGGCCCAGCGTACCGGCGGTAGTTTTTACGTATGCATCAAAATCCTGCCGCGGCTTTACACTGTCGAATTTGATAATACCGGCGGTAGTATTGCGGCCGAATAAGGTGCCTTGTGGGCCGCGGATCACCTCAACCTGCTGTACGTCAAACAGCGGGAAGCTTTTTAAAATCACGTTCTCCATCACTACCTCGTCCATAATAATGGACACCGGCTGCGAGGCGGCTAAATCAAAATCAGTATTGCCCAGACCCCGGATATAAAACCGCGGTGCTGCCCGGCCGTTCGAGGTTTCGGCATACAACCCTGGTACCTTGATTGCCAGCGCAGTAATGTCATCACCGGACGAGAAAATGGCGTCAAACTTTTCGCCAGACAGGGTAGCAATTGAAATTGGCACTTCCTGAATGCTTTGGCTGCGCTTTTGCGCCGTTACGGTAATGGTTTCCAGTTCCTGTTCTTTTGCATTCTGGCCTTTGTCACTTTCCTGCGCCATCAGCACAGGAGAAAGGCCAACAGCTGCACCGAACAGAGCAGCTTGCATAGCTGCTGATAACGCTGACGGAGTAAATAGCTTCATTAAGGTGAACCTTTTATTGATGATTTACGTTTATGTTGTGTGTGTTTAGTAACATTTATTTTGCCGGAGTGACCACAGCGGAAGTTACGTATAAACGTTGGCTAATATAGCAGTTTGTCGCACAAAATGCTTAATCTGGCGTGCTTCTGCGGTCAATTTATCAGCATACTGAACTAAATCAGTGTAGGCTCGTAACGGTAAATATCAATCATCATCGAGAGAGCTATGCGCTGGGTTTTGTTTTTGCTGCTGGGTTGCTGCAGCCTGTTTAGTGGTGTGCAAGCTGCCAGCACCGGGTGGCAAAGTGCCAAACAGCTGAAAGCTGAACTGGTAAGTGAATATCGTCAGGTTAAAGCCGGGCAAAGCCTGCGGCTGGCGCTGCATTTTGTACCCGATGAGCATTGGCATACATACTGGCAGAACCCGGGCGATTCTGGTTTGCCTACCCGCTTAAACTGGCAGTTGCCTGTGGGGGTAACTGCCGGAGCTATACAATGGCCCACGCCACAAGCGTTTGTAATTCCGCCGCTGGTCAATTATGGCTTTGCCGGTGCCACCGTGTTGCTGACAGAATTAATCCTGCCTGCGGGCTACAGTGCTGACAGTCTGCCAATACAGCTGCAGGCAGACTGGCTGGTGTGTGAAGAAGTTTGCATACCGGCCGAAGCGCAATTTAGTCTGACGTTGCCGGTTGGCAACAGTGCAATTTTAACTGATGACTATCTGGGGCTGTTTAAGCAGGCGGAGCAAAAGCTGCCGCAGCCACTTAAGGTTACCGGTAGCTTTGACACTGCCGCCGGCGCTTTTTCTGCCATGATTGACTGGCACTCTGATGCTGAAATTCGGGCTTTTTTTGTCGCAGCAACAGAGTTGGTCGATCATGCCGGTAGCCAGCAGATTAGCCAGCACGGCCAGCAGTTGCTATTGCAGCAACCGCTCAACACTTACTTTACCAGGGCACCGCAGCAGCTGCAGCTGGTGTTGGTGACTGATACTGCGGCCTATAGTGTGCAACTAAACCAGGCCGGACAAGGCACTGCGGAACTTCTGATCACCGGCAGTCAGCAAACCAGTACAGCGCTGTGGCTGGTATTGTTAATGGCAGCCAGCGGTGGCGTGCTGTTGAATTTAATGCCCTGTGTGTTTCCGGTGTTGTCATTAAAAGCGCTGAGTATTGCCGGCAACAGCGGCCAGCCCCGCGCGCAACAGCGCGACGCACTGTTTTATAGCGCCGGTGTTATCGTTAGTTTTATCGCGCTGGCCGGCTTGCTAATAGCGTTTCGCAGTGCCGGTGCTGCCGTGGGTTGGGGCTTTCAGCTGCAAAGTCCTTACCTGGTTGCGCTGTTAGTTTACCTGCTGTTTGCGCTGGGGTTGAGTTTGTCCGGCGTGCTGCAATTTGGTCTTGGCCTGATGAATGCCGGTAGCAGCCTGGCCTCTGCCAGCGGCGGTAAAGGCGCCTTTTTTACCGGGGTACTGGCTGTGGTAGTCGCCAGCCCTTGTACCGCACCCTTTATGGGCGCAGCGTTGGGCTATGCAGTAAGTCAAAGCGCGGTTGTGACGCTATTGGTGTTTGTCGCTTTAGGCCTGGGTATGGCGCTGCCGTTTTTGCTGCTGGCTTACGTGCCCGGCTTGGCCCGGTTGCTGCCTAAGCCCGGCGCCTGGATGGACAGGCTAAAACAGTGGCTGGCTTATCCGCTGTACTTAAGCGCGGTATGGCTGCTGTGGGTCTATGGCCGGCAAAGTGGAGTTGATGCCCAGGCGCTGTTATTAACTGGCGTGGTGTGTATAGCTGCTGCCTGTTGGTTATGGGGCCGTAAACAGCTGGCGCAGGCCGGTAAGTTAACGCCAGTGCTGGCGCTGTTGCTATTATTGCTGGCGTTACTGTTGCCGGCGTTGGCACCACAACAAACCAGTACCGCGGCTCAGCGGCAAAGCGACGTGCACTGGCAAAGCTGGTCGGCTGCATTGCTACAGCAGCTACGCGCAGAAGGTAAGCCGGTACTGGTGAATATGACCGCCGACTGGTGCATCACCTGCCTGGTAAATGAGCGGATAGCGCTAAATACAGACAGCAGCAAAGCAGCGCTGGCGCTTTATGATGTAACCTACTTAAAAGGCGACTGGACACTGCGTGATGCGGCTATTACCGAGTACTTGCGGCTGTATCAGCGCGATGGCGTGCCACTGTACGTATTGTACTGGCCGGGGCAGCCGCCCGAAGTACTGCCACAAATTTTAACCCCCGACACACTGGCTACCACCCTGGAGCGGCTGAGTCGGCAACCTTAAACTAACGCAATAAAACAGGAGTAATGCAGATGAAACTACGTCAACTGGTTCTGGCAGCGTCTGCTGCTGTGTTTTCGCTCGGGCTGGCCGCAGCACCACAGGTTGGTGCGCCGGCGCCTGATTTTACCGTGGTCGATTCCAAGGGTAACAGCCACAGTTTAAAAGACTTTGCCGGTAAAAATGTGGTGCTGGAGTGGACAAACCACGAGTGCCCCTTTGTGGTTAAGCACTACAGCGGCAATATGCAGGCATTGCAGGCAGAAATGAAGCTACAGGGGGCCGTCTGGCTAAGTGTTATTTCGTCAGCACCAGGCAAGCAGGGGCACGTTAGTGGTGCAAAAGCTGACGAGCTGACCGCCAGCCGCGGCGCTATGCCAACGGCAGTGGTATTTGATGAAACGGGCGTAATGGGCAAAGCCTATGACGCCAAAACCACACCGCATATGTACCTCATCGACAAAGCCGGCGTACTGCAATACATGGGCGGCATCGATAGCATACCGTCGGCGAAAGTAGATGATATCGCCAAAGCCACGCCGCATTTTGCCAACGCCGCAAGCGCGGTATTAAAGGGTAAAAAGCCCGACCCGGCAATAAGCAAACCTTATGGTTGTAGTATCAAGTACTGAGCAATACGGAATGTGATGTTCTATCCGGCTTTACGCGGTTGGCTGGCGGCAAACTGCGCCAGCCAGTCGCTGAACTCGGCTATTGGCATGGCTTTGGCAAAGTGCCAGCCCTGGCCGAGGTCGATGCCCAGGCTGCGCAGCAGCTCGGCTTGGGCGGCGTTTTCGATGCCTTCGGCGACGATATTAAACTGCAGCAGGTGGGCAATATCACGGATTTTCGGGATTAGGGTCGATTTAATACTGTCGGCCTCCATGTCCTGAATAAAGCTTTTATCTATTTTCAGGTAATCGGCATTCAGTGAACGCAGGCTGGTCAGGTTAGAGTAGCCGGTGCCAAAATCGTCAATCGATAATTGCAGCCCGGCGGCTTTAAGCTGCGCCAGGTTCAGGGTGGCGCGCTTATAGCTGAGTTCTTGCTGTTCGGTAATTTCCAACACCAGCGATACCCGGCGCTGTTGCACCTCAGGCAATTGTAATAATTCAAGGATCTGGCCGCTGGCGATATCCTGCGGGTAGACATTGAGCGACAAATGAAACGACTCTGGCAGTTCTGGCAAGGTATTGAGCTGGGACAGCGCCTGCTTAGCAATAAAGCAGGTAAAACGGCCACTTAAGCCGAGCTGGCTTAGTAAAGGGATAAATTGCAACGGACTTAAGCTACCTAGCGGGTCCTGATAGCGGGCTAACACCTCACAGCCGGTTAGCGTATTTTGCCGCAAATTAATAATCGGTTGAAAAACAACAGAAAAGTACCCTTTTTTAAGGCCATTTCGTACACGGTAACGCAAGCTGTGACGGCGCACAGCCAATTGCCGCCAGCCAAACCAGGCCAGCGCACTTAACGCTAATAAGGCGAAGCTAATAACCGCGGTATGCAACGGATAGTTTTGCCACAAATGATAAAAACTAAACTGCTGTGTCAGACAAAAGCGCGAATAGTCGCTGCATTGCTGATACACATAATAGGGCCAGCTTAAGCGGGATAATGCCGGTTGAGCAGCGGCGCTCAGATACAGGCCACTGTCACCGGCAATATTTGCCGGGCTGGCACCGGCGATGTTTACTGTTTGCCAGCGTACGTCCTGGCGAGGTGCTGCCCGCTCGATATCGCTGACAATAGCGACACTGTATTGCTTTTGCCGTACCACAGTGCCGCTAAGTTGCTGCTCGCTGTCGCCCAATGCCTGGTCCAGCCATATGCTGCTGTTTTGTAATGAATAAAAGTCGGGTTCGGCTGCTGGCAACGGGGCTTGCAATTTGCCGGCACTGGCCGAGCACAGCGCGGTGTCGTTTTGGTAATAAGTAATGTCGCGGATATAACGGGCGCTAATCAGCACCCGGCGCATGCTGGCTAAGTCGGCAGCTGTGCAGTTATGGCCAGGTTTGTGGTTAAGCAGATCCAGCGTGTTTTGCGTTTCGCGGGCAATATCGTCCACTTTGGCCAGGTACAGGTTTGCACTTTGTTGCAGGCTAAAATGCACGGCACTGCTAACGGCAAACGCCAGCAAAGCGCACAGGCTGATGGCGGTAAACAACGCCACTGCGGCAGCAAAATATCGGTGATAAACCCAGTGAGCCAAACTTACCTCTTACTTCCAGGCTGGCGACGTCAGGGTCGCAGCTTAGCGTGTTAGCGCCTTTCAGGTACAGCGCAAAATTGTAACTAGCCGTTTACTTTAATAGTGGTCTGGTTTAGCAAGCGCCAACGTCACTACTGTGAGTAATAAGCGACGACTTTGGCGCGATACTTTAATTTATTGGTTACAAAAAAGCTTATGCCAGCTTGTAGCGCTAAGTGGCGCTGGCGTTATTCACTCTGTAAGGCACTGATAGGGTCCAGCCTGGACGCTTTAATGGCCGGGTACACACCAAAAGCAATGCCAATAAGGGCGCAAATGCTAAACGATAACACAATAGCCAGCAGCGACCAGCTTACCGCCCAATCGGAGTAAAAGGCGATAAGCTCTGACAGCAGTATGCCAAATACGATACCAAGCAAACCACCCAGAATGGCAATGGCAAAACTCTCGGCAACAAACTGCAATTTAATATCGCGCTGGGTGGCACCAATTGCCCGCAGTAAACCAATCTCTTTGGTGCGCTCTAACACTGTTGCCAGCATGATATTCATAATGCCAATGCCGCCTACTAACAACGAAATGCCGGCAACACAGGACATCACAATATTGAAAATCTGCTGGGTTTGCTTTTGTTGTGCCAACAGCGCTGCGGGCACGACGATGTTGTAATCGTCGATATCGTTGTGGCGTTGTTTTAACAAAGCATCCAGTGCTTTAGCGCTTAACGCGCTGTTGGCGTTTTCTGCCAGCTGTAAGCGGAATGAAGTTAGTTCGGCGCTGAGCGGCGCCGCTTTAAACCGGCTTTGCGCAGTAAGCAGCGGCATAAACAGCTGGTTTTGTTCGCCGCCCAGTTTTATACCCTGAAACTCGTTACTGCCGGCATAGGGTTCGGCCAGTACGCCCACCACCTGCAACCAGACATGATTAACTTTAATCGCCTGGCCCAGTGCATCGCCATTGGGAAACAAGCTTTGCGCCACCCGCGCGCCTAAAATGGCCACCTGCGCTGCGTAGCGGTTTTCCCGTTCGGTAAAATTGCGCCCGGCAGCAAATTCAAGCTTGCTCAGCTGCATATAACTGGGAGAGATGCCAATAGCGCTGCCATCGCTTTTGCCCTGATGGCTGTATAGCGAATGGGTGTCAATTTTGCGTTCGGCGCTATAGGCGGTAATACTGCCAATGGTGGCGACGGCA
Organism: Rheinheimera muenzenbergensis; assembly: GCF_036984005.1. Classification (NCBI taxonomy): domain Bacteria; kingdom Pseudomonadati; phylum Pseudomonadota; class Gammaproteobacteria; order Chromatiales; family Chromatiaceae; genus Rheinheimera; species Rheinheimera muenzenbergensis. Next base: position 212,913 of record NZ_JALAAR010000006.1, on the reverse strand, counting down.
ATATCAATATCAGTTTGGTTTAAGCCCAGTGAATGTTTGCGTTGCTCCTGCAGCGTTTTTTCATCAAAACTGCGGCCTTCCACAATAAGGTTGCGCAGGCCCATCGTTTCTATGGTTTTTAGCGCTTCGCGTTCGGCACCTTCGCCAATGTTAAGCATGGCTATTACCGCGCCAACACCGAATATCATGCCAAGTAAGGTCAGGAAGGTACGCAGCTTATGCTGCGCCAGTTCTGCCAGTGTATCGTTAAGCAGGGCCGTGGCTTTCATTAAATTATTGACTCCGGTTTAATCAGCGCTATTTCGTCGCCCGCTTGCAGGCCAGCCAGTATTTGCGCATGGCTCAGGCTTTTCGTGCCAATTTGAATAACTTGCTTAATAAAGCCTGCCTGCTGGCGCTTATACACATAGAGTTGTTGCTGTTCGCTAAAGATTGCCTGCAGCGGCACCAGCAAGACATTTTCCAGCTTATTAACCACGATATTGGCCCGTACCTTATTTCCCGGCAAAAAACGCGGGTCTTGCGCGTCTGGCTCTACCCGGACTTCAATATATTTGCGTGGATCACGGCGCTCGCGCGACTGCGCCACCGGCGCGACAGCAACAATTTTGGCACTCAGGGTTTCGTCCGGCCAGGCTGTTAACGCAAAGTTGACCTGCTGGCCAGGTAACAGGCCAACGGCCTCTTGTTCTATCACGTACAATTTAAGATGTTGCAGGCTTAAATCCGGAATGCTGCCAATGCGGTGGCCGGGAAATACCATGCCGCCCACTTCCGGTTTTTCGCCGCGCCAATTGGTTTCATATAAGATTATGCCCTGGTGTGGCGACCTGACTTCGAGTTGCTCCAGGCCGGTTTCAGCTTGTTGCAGCAGGTTTTGCTGCTGGCCACGTTGCAGCTGCAGCAGCTCTAATTCGCCCTGGCTGCGCTGGCTAAAGCTTTGCTCCTGCCAGCCCAGATACGCCTGCTTATCGCTGAGGTATTCTTTATTTTGCATCGAATCGATAATTTCCAGCCGTGAGCGGATCTGCACATCATCAATAGTAAAACGATCGGCAAAAGAAAATTCGTGGCCGATTAAGCGCTGCTCCAGCCCCAGAGTCGTTTGCTCTTTTAGCTGTTCGGCTTGTTTTTGTTGTTCATCGGCCAATACCGCACCCAGGCCGGTGCTGGCTTTTACTCTGGCTTTTTGCAACTGACTGGCATCAAAGGTAACCACTATATCGCCGGCCTGGACTTCAGTGTATTCACTGGCCAGTGAGGCGATAAAGCGCGGGCCCTGTAGTGTGCCGGGCGCGCTGATGCTAACCGAGTTAACGGCAAACAATTCACCTTCGGCATTAACGCTGTGAGCCAGGGTGTCGGTTTCCAGCTGATACAAGGGCACCTGTAACGCCGGTTCACTGCAGCCTGCCAGGCACAGCGCCGTCACTAAAACAGGCAGCAGACGGTTAGTGTACATCGGCGACTCCATCGGTATGGCTCAGGTTAATTGCCAGCCGGGCTGTCATGCCGGGGCGCATTATGTCGGTATCCAGGCTGTGCAGATTGACTCTGGCATCGACTACCCGGCGTAAATTATCACGTGATTTATCCCGCACGGCATTACCCAGGCTATGTAATACGCCACTGAAGCGGCGCTCCGGGTAAGCATCCAGCGTCACTTCTACGCTAAGGCCGGCGCGCAGCTGCTGCAAATCGATTTCATCAATTTCGGCTTTTACATATAAGCTGTCTAATTGGCTGATTTCGGCGACGGGCTGGCCAAATTGTACGGTATCGCCGGTCGAGAATTTTTCGCCTTCGAAATTCTGGCTATAGACCATAACACCGGCAAACGGCGCCTTTACCTGCATACTGGCAATACCGTACTGCAGTTCTTCTACTTCTGCCTGCAGCCGGCTTACCTTGGCCAGCAGCATTTGTTCTTCCGCCAGCCGTTGTTGCTGATGGCTGGCCAGCCTGGCCTGGGCCAATTGCAGTTGATTGTCGGCAATGGTGAAATCAATTTGCGCTTTGCGTCTATCGTTATCAGATCGCGACTGGTCAACTATGGTGGCTTTGCGCTGATTTTTATCGTATTCCATTTTGCGTTCGGCCAATGCCAGTTTCAGCTCTTCAAAGCGCTGCTCGTCGCTGCGTAAACGGTTGGCCAGCTCCTGTTCGGCGCTTTGTAATTCAATGGTTTTGTTTTTCAGATCATCAACCAGACTCTGGGCATCAAAGGCCACTACCAGATCATTTTCCTTTAACAGGCTACTTTCCGGCGTGAGTTGTTTAATGTTGTATTGCCAGAGCTTTTTTACACTGGGTGGTGAGGCTTTAAACGCGGTGGCGGCCGTCAGCTCGCCGGTTGCGCGGATTTGCATAGTTGTTTGGCTGGCTACCGTTGTTTGGGCTGGTTGGCAGCCGTTTAGCAGTAACAGGCTGCTCAGGCTGACGCATAGCAAAAGTGGTTTGACGCTCATGGCTGGTTTACCTCAATCAATAATCCCATGCCCAGCATAGGGTGTTGCAGCGGCATAGTGTCGGAGGTAAATACCGCTTTGTAATACAGCGCGTTGCCCCAGCTTTGCCGTTTTTCGCCCTGGTGGGCAATGCTGCTTAGCTGTAGCGGGAAGGGTTGTTGTGGCGCCACATCAAAGCGGGCTGTCAGGCCGGTATGCAGTTGCAGCCTTGGGACATCGGTTTCGTGCACCCAGGCTTCAATATACAGGTTGTCTGTGCGGTTAAGCTCGGCGATGGTCCAACCCGGCTGGGCGGTAACGCCGGCATAAATTTTACTGCCGTACCAGGGGTGAGTGCCGTAACTGATGGTGCCATCCTGGCTGGCTGTTACGCTCATCAGGCCAAGCTGGTTTTCTGCATCCAGTAGCTCTGCCTGCGTCTGATCGATCTGTAGTTGCTGCTTAGTTAAGGCACTATTGGCACTAATACGGGTAACGGCCAGTTGTTCCGCTGCTTTATTGGCTTCGGTGCGGGCGCGCTTTAACTCCAGCTGGTACTGCTCGTAATCGTACTGGCTAAGGTTGGCCTGTGGCACAGCAGCGTCGATGCCGGCTTTTTCCAGCAGCAGTTGTTGCCGCTGCAGTTCAAACTCGGCTTCCATCACTTTTTGTTTGTGTTCACTTGTTAGCTGGTTTAAGCGTTCCTGATGGTTTAGCAGCGTGCTTTTAAGCTGTTCTATCTGGCTTTTTACGGTACCGGCGTCAAATACTGCGATCAGCTCACCCTGTTTTACCGGTTGATCTTCCGGATGTAACCACTGCACCTGTACCCGCCAGCTGTCGCTCATCGGTGATACAACGCTCTGTTTGTCGGCCGATTGCAGGGTACCGGTAAGTAGCAAAGGCATCTGTTGGTCAGTCGCCGTGCTCAGTGCCAGTATGGCGTACAGTGTGGTTAACATCTGTTGTCCTCTAAAATCTGGCCGTCACGCATCCGTATTACCCGTTTGGCATAGGCGGCAATGTCATCTTCGTGAGTTACCATCACTATGGTGTTGCCTTTACTGTGTAACTCACAGAGTAACTGCATAATTTCTTTAGATGTTTTGCTATCGAGGTTGCCGGTGGGTTCATCGGCAAAAATCACTTTCGGGCTATTAACCAAAGCGCGGGCGATGGCAACGCGCTGCCGCTGACCGCCGGACATCTCGTGCGGTTTATGCTCTTTGCGGTGGCCCAGGCCGACCAGCTCCAGCAAAGTATTGGCGCGCGCCAGAGCAGCGGCGGGTTCTGTTTCGCTATAACGCAGTGGCAGGGCAACATTTTGCGCGGCAGTTAAACGCGGTAATAAATGAAAAGACTGAAAGATAAAGCCGATGTGCTGGTTGCGTAACGCGGATAACTTAACGTCATCAAGCTGGCTAATTAATTGATTATTAAGCTGATAGCTGCCTGAGCTGGGCGTATCCAGGCAGCCGAGAATATTCATCAGTGTCGACTTGCCTGAGCCAGAGCTGCCCATAATGGCAACAAATTCATTTTCAGCAATAGTTACGCTGACATCACGTAAGGCCTGTACTGCTGTTTCGCCCTGTCCAAAGGTACGGCTCAGGCTTTCGGCAACTATCATTACAACATCCTGTTATTATTTAAGAAAACAGAATGCCACAATGTAGCGGTAACTGGAACGTAGTTTTTGCTACAGCCTAATATTGAAAATGTAACAAAGCGTTTCAGTTTTCAGCTGTGTTGTAATTTAGCAAGGTTAGCAGCTGCGCCATATTGGCCAAGCTATGGCGTTGTAATATCAGCTCGCGGCCGAGCTTAATGGCTTTGGCTTCACACTGGCCGCGCAGCATGCTGTTGCTAATGCTGTCCAGGTCGGCGACATGGGCCAGGCCGACAGTGCGGCGGATCAACTCACAGCCGGCATAACCCAGGGTGTCTGCCCACACTTGTTGCATAAAGCGCTGCTGGTACAAAGCGTTTTGCAGCGCCGGTTCTTTACATTCTTCTGCCATCAGTTGCTTAAACTGACTGGCGAACTGCTGCCATAAGGAGTCGATTTGTTGCAGTAAATAGTCCTGGTGTTGCTGGCGGCGGCTGCTATCGGCGGTTAAACCGAAGTGGCCAAGGTAATTCAGCAACAAGTTTGCCACTAAGCTGCCGACATCAAAGCCGATAGGGCCATAAAAGCCAAATTCGGCATCAATCACTTTGCAGTTTTCGTCATTAATAAAAATGCTGCCGCTGTGCACATCGCCGTGCAGCAGGGCTTGCGGTTTGGACAAAAAATCAGCTTTTAACTGCGCCACTTCGGCCTGCAGGGTTTCATCGTGCCACAGCTGCTGTGCTTCAGCGCGGATTTCGGCATGAATATTATTGCGCTCGTGATTGCAATAAGGGTCGGTAAAGAACAGATCTTCAGTAATAAGGCACAGCTCTGGGTTTAAAAACTGGCCAACCTGCTGCTTTTTACCCGGCCCGGTCAGGGCAAAATCGCTGGTGTAAAACAGGGTATTAGCCAGGTAGCTTGCCAGCTGTGTCGCCAGATGCGGAAATTGCTTAGCGGCAATCAGTTCGCCACGCAAAATGCGGTACTGCTTTAAATCTTCCATTAAAATGGCGGCCCGGGCGGCATCGTAATGCAGCACTTCTACTGTATGCTGCGGGCACAGCTTGCGGTGCGCCAACAGTACTTCGGCTTCAATGCGGGCGCGGTCTATTGTCAGCGGCCAGCTTTCGCCCACACAGCGGGCATAAGGCAGCGCCTGTTTGACAATCAGGCTGCTGCCTTTGTCGTTTTCTACCCTAAATACCAGGTTCAGGTTACCGTCACCAAATTCTTTACAACTAAGCTTACTGTGATCGCCAAACAGCTCGCTATGCTCGTCGGCAAAACGCATGGCATCGTCAGGGCTAAAGGTGCGGTAGTCTGTCATCTGGGGTCCCGTTACTTGTGTTGAACATAGCAGGGCTGCATAATCGCAAACCTGATAGACGTCTGCAACGCCAAACAGGAATAAGCTATGAAAAACTTAACTGCACTGAGCCTGAAAACCGAACAAGGCGAGCTGTATGTGCTGGACCAAACCTTGCTGCCACAGCAACAGCACTGGCTAAGCTGCCAGACGGTAGCGCAAATGGTCAGCATGATTAAAGCATTGCAGCTACGTGGTGCGCCTGCCATTGGTATCGGTGCCTGTTTGTTGCTGGCCTATCGCGCAACTAAAGGTGATAGCCGCGAGCAGTTACTGCAGGATGCCGAAGTACTGCGCGCCGCCCGGCCGACTGCCGTAAACCTGATGAATAACCTCGATACCATGATAGCGGCGCTGCAACAGACCGATTTTAATGCGGCTGCGGTGGCCTGTGCCGAGCAATTGTTTGCCGAAGATGTGGCGCTGTGTCAGCGCATGGCCGAATTTGGCGCGGCCTTAGTGCAGGACGGTGAGCAGTTGCTAACCCATTGTAATACTGGTGGTTTAGCTACCGCCGGTGTCGGCACTGCGCTGGGGGTGATTAACCTGGCGCATCAGCAGGGCAAAAACATCCGCCTTTGGGTAGATGAAACCCGGCCGCTGCTACAAGGCGGGCGCTTAACGGCCTGGGAATGTCAGCAACTGGGCATTCCGTATCAGCTTATCTGCGACAATATGGCGGCGATGTTAATGGCGCGCGGTCAGGTCGACCGTATCTTTGTCGGCTCGGATCGCATCGCCGCCAACGGCGACTTTGCCAATAAAGTCGGCACTTACTCGCTGGCGGTACTGGCGCAATATCATAAAGTGCCGTTTTATGTGGTAGCGCCGCACACTACAGTCGACTTAGCTTGCGCTGACGGCAGCGCCATCCCGATAGAGCAGCGCCACAGCGATGAAGTACGCGGTGTCAGCGGCGGCTTTGGCACTGCCATTTGGGCACCAGAGCAAGCGCCGGTATTTAACCCGGCCTTTGACGTAACCCCGGCCTCACTAGTCACCGGCTGGGTACTGGACAGCGGTGTGTACTCGCAAGCGGATATAGCCAAAGGCGCGCTGCAACAATTCGTCTAAAGTATGGCTTTACCTACAGCTGCAACACTCGCCTTGGCTCGTCACAGCAAGTACTCCGGGCGTCCAGTCCTACGCAAGCCAGCTAAAGCTGTTCAAATTCATTCCCGATGAATTTGTCGCTCACGCTGGCGCGTTCCCTCAGACACTCTGTGACGACCAATTCGAGGTTCCAGCTGCCTTCTCAGGTGATGGTCTAACCAGATGGTTAAATATTAGCCGGTTGATTTTGATAGAATGCCAATGTACCTGTTTAGACCAAATGCTAAGTTATTGAATTAATTACCCACCCAGTGCATGTTGTAAAAAGCAATACACTTATAATTAAATAGAATATAACAACTTATTGCTGTTAAGTTTCAGTTCATCTATGTTGCTCGCCGTTACAAATTTAGCCGTATTGTAAACGAATTGGTGAGTTGAGGTTTGGGTGGTTGAACAGCAGTTATTCCGCGCTAATGCGGTTAAGCAACAAAGTGCGCGTTTAGACGGTGAGGTCATTATTGCCCAGCCGTTAAGCAGCAGCCTGCTTACCATGGTATTGCTTGGCGTAGTGTTGGCTATAGCACTGTTTTTAAGTGTTACCTCCTTTAACCGCAAAGAAACGGTAAGCGGCTATTTAAAGCCGGACATCGGCCTGGCTAAGGTGGTGTCATCCCGCGCCGGTGTGCTGCAGCAGTTATATGTTGATGACGGCCAGCAGGTGCAGGCTGGCGATAAACTGGCGTTACTGGTGATCCCCGAACACCTGGCGGCAGGTAACAGCCTTACCGGCACCTTGTTTCAGGGCCTGGTGCAACAAACCGAACTGATAAACCTGCGTAAGCAACAAACACAAAGCCAGTTTGAGCAGCAAGCAGCTGAATACCATGCCCGGCTTAGCTTAAGCCAAAACTTGCTTAACGACATAAATGCCCAGCAGCACTTATTGCAACAGCGTTTGCAACTTAATCAGCAGCGCTTTGCTAATTTTAAAGGCCTAAGCCAGCAAGGCGCCATTTCAACTAACGAACTGCAGCAACAGCAAGAGCTGGTATTAAATATTCAGCAGCAGTTGGCAGAATTAAACGCCAGCGAGCAAAGCCAAAAAGCGCAAATAGCCCAGTTAGAAGGCTTGCTACAGCGCTTGCCGAGCGAACAACAGCAACAATTAGCGCTACTGGATAGCGATATTTCGCGGCTTAAGCAGCAGCAAACCGAACTGAATGCCCGTGGTGAATTACTGATTACCGCGCCGATTAGCGGTCGGGTAACCAATGTGGTGGCTGAAGTGGGCAATATGGTGCAACCCGGCTTGCAATTGTTAACCATTATGCCCGACAACGCTCAGTTGCAAGCCGTATTGCTGGTGCCAACCCGGGCCTACGGTTTTGTTAAACCGGGCCAGCACACCCGCTTACGCTTTGATGCCTTTCCGTACCAGCGCTTTGGCTTGTATGAAGGCGAAGTAATAAAAACGGCGCAGGCAATAGTACTACCCAATGAGGTAGCCATGCCTGTCGCCGTACAGGAGCCAGTATACCGGGTAGAGGTAGCACTGGCTTCACAACACATCCGCGCTTATGGCACAACAGTTCCGCTGCAATCGGGCATGTTGTTAAGCGCAGATATCGTGCTGGAACAACGCAGCCTGTTAGCCTGGTTGTTCGAGCCGGTTTTAAGCCTGAAAGGGCGGTTATAACGCTCGTACCGAGCAAACCTGTAAACTTAAAAGCGTCTCAAGGAGAGATAGTATGCAAGAGTTAACATTTGAGCAAGTTGAAGTGGTAAGCGGTGGTGAAGGTCAAAGTACAAGTGATGCAGTAAGAGAGAATGCAAAAACCGCAGGGGATACATGCGGCGCAGGGAACGTGAAATCCGTAACTAAGGATGGGTTTGTCTGTAAGGATTAATTTTTATTTAAACGAGTAGAAAAACAAGGTGATGAGGGTTTTCATCACCTTGATTATAGGAGTCAAACTATGAAGAGAGCGCTTTTGTTCTTACTTCCGTTGTCGCTTGTGGTTGGTTGTAGCACACAGCAACAGCTTACTCGAGGAAATTACTCTGAGCCTCAACCAAAAAATAACTCGGAGTTAGTAAGACACCATGCTCGATTAGCCTTGGAGCAGTGTGGGAAAGGTAATGTACGTGAAGTGACAACAACAGGATTTACGTGCCATAGCAGCAAATAATATCGGCCAGTGATGGATCTTTGTCAGATGCAAGTGTACTTGCTTTAGAAGTTAGAGTGGATGAAAGAGACGTCAAAAAACATTGGTATTTGGTTTGAGCCAGATAGAAATAACTCGTTCGGCTTTAAATTGCTAAAACCGCGCTTATGGCACAACAGTTCCGCTGCAATCGGGCATGTTGTTAAGCGCAGATATCGTGCTGGAACAACGCAGCCTGCTAGCCTGGTTGTTCGAGCCGGCTTTAAGCCTGAAAGGGCGGTTATAACGCTCGTATCGAGCAAACCTTTAAACTTAAAAGCGTCTCAAGGAGAGATAGTATGCAAGAGTTAACATTTGAGCAAGTGGAAGTAGTAAGTGGTGGCGGTATCATTGAAGATAGAAGAAGAGCTGAAGCTGATAGGGCTATAGCTGAGATGATGTGCAAAGTTGTAGATGGAGCACTTGGCGGCTTGTTAGGGAATGGAATTGGGGTGGCAGTGAAAATTTCAGGATATGGAGCTGCCGCAGGAGTTGGCGCTGGATTATCTTTCATAACTCCATGTGCTGATAATGTTTTGGCCTGTATTGATGACGCGGCAAAATGTCCTGTTGCACCTGAAGGATACATCGGCGGTCCACATCAACCAGACCCATTGCTATAAGTATTTTGTCAGAGAAGTGATCGCGGTCACTTCTCTGAGTATTTCAATATAAGGAGAAAATTTAGTGGATTACTTGTCTCGAGAGATTTGTTTTTTGTTAATAGGTGCATTTACTTTTTCTTTGGTTTTATTTTTTATCTCAAAGAGTTCAAGGAAAGGGGCGAAATCAGTAAAGTACGTGGTAGTTGCGGGTATAGCCTATTTCATTTTTTCGTTGTTAAGAAAAGCCTACAACATATAATTTTCTTCGAAATTAGAAGTACTGATGATATTCCAATCCGAAACTGCCGAATGCGGCCTGGCGTGTATGGCTATGGTAGCCAACCACTATGGCCATAAGCTGGACTTAACCTCCTTACGCAACCGTTATAGTGTCTCGCTAAAAGGCGCCAATATGCAGCAGCTTATGCTGCTGGCCAGCCAGTTAAATATGACCGCACGGGCGTTAAAGCTGGAACTTAACGAGCTAAAAAACCTGCGCACGCCTTGCATACTGCACTGGGAAATGAACCACTTTGTGGTACTGAAAAAAGTACACCGCAGCGGCATTACTATTCTTGACCCGGCCATGGGCGAGCGCCGCTTAAGCTTTGCCGAGGTAGATAAAGCCTTTACCGGTGTCGCGCTAGAACTCACCCCCGGCAGCGACTTTAAAAAAATTGATGAACGGGTTCAGCTTGGGCTAAGTGCATTTTGGTCGAATATGCGCGGCGTGGTGCCTGCCTTAGTAAAGCTGTTTGTGCTGTCGTTAATCCTGCAGGTTTTTGCCCTAGCCTCGCCTTACTACACCCAATTGGTGGTCGATGAGGTGCTGGTAAGCCAGGATAAACCGCTACTTTCTGCGCTAGCACTGGGCTTTGGCTTATTAATGCTAATTCAGGTTGTGGTTAGCGTACTGCGTAGCTGGATCTCTTTGCATCTGGGCACCATGATGAGCATGCAAATGGTCACCAACCTGTTTCGCCATTTGCTGCATTTACCACTGACGTTCTTTGAAAAACGCCATATGGGCGATATTACCTCGCGTTTTGGCTCTTTGTCGGCGGTGCAATCGCTACTAACCAACAGCCTGGTTGAAGGTATTTTAGATGGCATTATGGTGGTTATTGTATTTGCCATGATGTACCTGTACAGCCCGCAGTTAAGTTTAGTGGTGGTGTTGGTGGTAGCCTTATATGCACTGATCCGCTGGGCATTTTACTGGCCAATGCGCCAGTTAACCGAAGAGAGCATTGTTGCCGGCGCTAAAGAAGACTCGGTATTTATGGAAACCATTCGCGGCATGCAAAGCATTAAGCTGTTTGGTCAGCAAAGCCAGCGCTTAAACATTTGGCAAAACCGCCACACCGAAGCAATTAACACCGGCTACCGGCTGGCGAAGTGGGGCATTAGTGCCAGCACGGCCAACCAGTTGCTATTTGGTATTGAAGGCATAGTGATCATTTACCTGGCAGCACATGCGGTAATGGACGGTAGCATGACAGTAGGTATGTTGTTTGCGTTTATGGCCTATAAAAGCCAGTTTACCGGCCGGATGTCAGCCCTTATTGGCTTGGTGGTGAAAGTTAAAATGACCAAATTGCATTTAGACCGGCTGGCCGATATTGCCCTAACCGAAAAAGAAGATGAAGGCAGTGCCAGCGACGGCCGTGAGCTTAGCGGCCAACTCAGCTTAAGCAATATCAGTTTTCGTTATGCCAGCAATGACCCTTTACTGTTCAGCGATTTAAACCTTGAAGTAAGCGCCGGCGAAAACGTCGCCATTATTGGCCCATCCGGCACCGGTAAAACCAGCTTAATGAAAATTATGCTGGGCTTATTGCCAGCGGAAAGCGGCAAGGTAGAAGTAGACGGTGTGGATATCCGCCATTTAGGGCTGCGGCATTACCGCAGCCAGATAGCGGCCGTAATGCAGGACGACCAGCTGATGTCGGGTACATTGGCAGAGAATATCAGCTTTTTCGACAGCCAGATGGTTATGCAGCAAGTTATAGCCAGTGCACAACTAGCCGGTATTCATCAGGATATTGCGGCGATGCAGATGGGCTACAACGCCCTGGTCGGCGATATGGGCAGCTCGTTATCCGGTGGGCAAAAGCAGCGGCTGTTACTAGCGCGGGCACTGTATCGCAAGCCGAAAATTCTGTTTATGGACGAAGCCACCAGCCATTTAGATGTGCAGCTAGAGCACTATGTAAACCAGGCAATAAAGCAACTGAATATGACCCGGATTATTATTGCCCACCGGCCAGAAACCATTTTAAGCGCCAGCCGGATTATGCAGTTACAGCATGGCCAGTTGGTTGATATTACCGCTGCATATAAAGCTAAAAGTGCTTAGCAAAGTAGCATTAAATTATTACCAGGAATTTCCACACTATGTTAAGTAAGTATTTTATGCACAGGCGCTGGGTAGCCGTTTTACTTACCCCCGGTAAAACAGCGGGCGCAGCAATAGCGCTGATTTTAAGTAGCTTGCTGCTTGTCGCCTGCAGTGTGCGCACGCCGCCCGCAGTATATGAGCCTGCGCTTTATGACCCGGCAAAGGTAATACGTTTTGCCGCCACACCGCAGCGGCCGGAGATTATTATTCTGCCAGAGGCAAACAGCCAGCATAATAATAAAGCCAGGGTTAAACTGCTGATAAAGGCTGGTACCTTGCAAGAAACGGATGAGCAAATTGGTGTAGCGCATTTTGTTGAGCATATGGCGTTTCGGGGCACTGCAGCCTACCCGGAGCAGCAACTGCAAAGCCGCATGCGCGAATTGGGTATTCAGCTTGGACGGCACAGTAATGCCTATGTCACCTTTGATCACACCGCCTATTGGCTGGATTTAAATGACCTTGGCCGCGGCCAGCTCGATGCGGCGCTGGAGGTCCTGGCGCAGTGGGCCTACGACATTGAGTTTTCGCCTGCTGCACTGCAGCAAGAAATACCGGTAATTATTGAAGAGTTGCGCCGCCAGCAACTTGAGCAAGACCGGATACAGCCGCGGCTGCAAAAAACCTTATTTAGTGGTTCCAGGCATTTAAAGCGTTTACCGGTGTCGGTAGATAAAGCCAGCGTTGAAGCGACCACCGTAGCGCAATTGCAGCAGTTCTACCAGCAATGGTATCACCCGGAAAATATGGCTGTGGTGGTTAGCGGTGATGTTGACGTTGCACAAACACTGGCGCTGATAGAGCAGTACTTTGTTAAAACCAACCTGGTATCTGAGCGTTTACAGCCGCAAGTATACGATATTAACCCTGCTGCGATAGCGGAAGTGACGGCATTGACTGATGCTTACATGCCTATCTCGGCATTAAACCTGATGTGGTTTTATCCGATACCTGCCTACAGCGAGGCGTCAGAGCAGCAGGGCTTAGCCTTAGAGTTGGCACTTGGTGTGCTACGTAATCGCTTGAATAGTAAACAGCTTAGCAGTAATGGCGTAGTAGGCGGCTTTGAAATAGCACGCAACCGGGTGAGTGCCAATGTACGCACACTTACGATGACAGTGGCGCTGACAGAAGCTGATTTTGCCCTGGCTTATGCCTATTTAGAGCATGAGTTACAGCGTTTACTTGCGCTGGGGATTAGCGAACAAGAGTGGCAAACACAAGTGAGTGAATGGCAGGCAAGGCTAGAACAAGCGCAGGATAGCCCGGGTCGGCTAGCCAATGCCGCCAAGGAGTTTTGGCTGTACAAAGCGCCAATATTAAACCAGAGCAGCCATCAGCAGCGCCGGTTGGCATTGCTGCAAACACTTAGGCCGCAACTGGGCATAGCGACGTTGGCCAAAATAACGTCTGGACGCAATATTACTGTGGCGCTGTATCCACATGGTGCCGAAGCACCCACCGCAGAACAATTGGCTGAATATCGCCAGGCAGCGCAGCAACTGCCATTTGCGGCTTTGGCAGCAGACAAGCAGCCGCAGTGGCCAGTCTTGCCAGCGTCGTTAGGTATAAAGGCTGAGCATAAACGGCCCGATGGTTTTATTGAGTGGCAATTGGCGAACGGTATCACAGCATATTACCGTTACAGCGCTAGTGAGCCAGGACGTGTTTTTATTGATCTAAGTGCTAAAAATGGCACCAACCAGCTGTCTGATGAGCAGGTAGTGGCTGCGCGCCTGGCCAGTAATATTATTCGTGACGGTGGCCAGGCCGGCCTTAATAGCGTAGAGCTGAAGCAATGGCGTGACAAACTGGATATCGATCAGGGCTTTTATGTCGATTTTGCCGACCGTAGTTTTTATCTGGCGGCACCGCTTGGCAGTATTGAGCAGGGCTTAATGGATTTACATCATCGCGTGCAAGGTCATCAGCTGGACGCCGAGCTGTGGCAATTTAGCAAGGCACAAGCCTTGCAATTGTGGCAGCAGATGAAAGACCATCCGCACCTGGCCTGGTATCAAGCTCGCGATAACAGCTATTGGCAAGATGACATCCGTTACCGGCAGCTTAGCGCGGCTGAAGTAGAAGCAGCAACACTGGCACAGGCGCAGGCGTTTTATCAACAGTGGGTGCAGGGTAACCAGCAATATCAGCTGGCATTAGTTGGCGATCTTAGTGCCGAGCAAGCATTGGCCTTGGTTGATCGCTATTTTGCCAGTCTACCTATGGCCAAACCACAGGGAGAGGGGCGGTTAACGCCGCAGTCTGAGGCAGAAAAACAAATACGCCTTGCAGGCAGCGGGCAAAAGCACGCCAGTATCGAGCTGAGCTATTATCTGGACAAAGCTAAGTTGCCACAGGCCTGGCGGGATACCCCCGCAACTTTGTTGACGCAGTGGTTGAATGAGCACTTGTTTGATCAAATCCGCACTAATAGCGGTCTGGCATATAGCATCAAGGCTGAAATTAGCGGCAGCAGGCCGGTAAATGCCTTGTTTAGTCTGGATATTAGTTTGCAGACAGATCCAAATAATGTCGATGCGGCCATTAATGCAGTAAAAAGTGCACTAGCTAAGGCTGCGCAGCAAGCGCCAATGGTGCAACAAGTTAATGTTTGGCAGCAGAGCCTGGCCGATGAAAGAATGCAAGACAGGCAAAAGCCGCGCTGGTTATTGAACCGCATCGGCTACAGTTTGATTGAAAACCAGACGCCCTGGCAGAGTATAGCGCCGCTGGGTGAGCCGGCAGCGCCAGACAGCTTAGCGCAGTTACTCAGGCAGATTACTGAGCAAGGCCATATAGTTGAATTAGTCTGGCTGCCTTAATTCCGATGACTTTTGCTCAGCAAATCAGATTATTGATAGCGCTAATAACTGCCGAAGCGATATGGCAGTTGTTTTTTCAATTATGAGTGCTTAATAGGAGTGCTATGGCTACATTTGCCTGGTTTAGTCTTTTAATTGTGCTTAACGTAGCTTTGACATGGATGTGCAAGCGGTTATTTGGTCTTAAATTATTAGAAGCGTGGCCACGTTATGAAAATGAAGTAAAGAATACGCTCGCGTCCTTCGCGCCGGCCCTGTTGGGCTCGGCTGCTTGTCTGATAACCTATTTTATTTATTTAGCTTTATCTGAGGCTAAATAAAAAAACAGCGTTATTCGGGGGAATAACGCTGCATACACACACGGGGAGGTGTTAAGTTAAGCTTGGCAGTTAACAGGCGCTTACTCTGTTAGCTGCTGACAGTGCAGGCGCTTACTCTGCACTGTGTTCTGCTGACAGCAGCAGAATTGGGTTGCCAGTGTTCACTGGCAGATATTACTCAGCAGATGTTACTCTGCTGAGACCATGGCAACGTCAAGGCCGTTGCTGGCTTTGTTCAGTGCAACTTCTAACCGCTGCAGGTTGTGCAGGCTAACGTCGCTGCGGCTTAATTCGGCTGCGCGTTTAAAGTCAGCCAAAGCTGCCAGGTTGTTGTTTTGTAACAACTGCAGCACGCCGCGGTTGGTCAGGGCGTAAGCACGCATTTCGCGCTTTTCGCCACTGCTGACATGGTGAAACTGCTGCGCTGCTGTTACCGCATTATCACAGGCTGTTGCTGCTTGCTGCAGCTGGCCGCTTTTAGTAAAGCCAACGCACAGGCTCATCTGGCGTGAGAAGTTATCTACTTCAACACTGCTGTTTAAGGTTTCGCTGATACCCTGGTCAAACTGGCCGGCCTGTAAGGCTGCCGCACCTGGTGTATCTTCAATTAATACCATTTTATAGCCGTTGGTACTGGCCGAGGCGAGAAATGAACCTGAGGCCATCAGCATCAACGCTAAAGTACTGCCTAATTTTAATGATCTCGCTTTCATAATGTGTCGCTCCAATTTTCCGGTTAAGGCAAACGCGCTAGTGTTTGCAGGAGTAATTCTGAGCAAAAGCACTAAAACTGACAAACGATAAAAAAACACCTGATAAGTGAGAAAAATTCACTCGTCGGGGCCAGAGTGGTTAGCGCTGCAATATTATTCAGCGGATAGAACGACTTGTAAGCGTGGTTTTTCGTGTAATGGTCGTACTGACAGGTTACAACCGCTGCCAGGTTGTGCTAAAAACAGGGGTTGTTTAACAAGGAATTAAACTGATGAAAAAACTTGTCATATTGGTGTTGCTGGGCTTTGCGCTGTGCCAGGCCGGCGATGTGCAGAGTACCGCCGTTGATATCAGCTATCAGCAACCAGCGCAGGAAATTGTCGATATCGTAGATGCCGCACCGACTCCCGGGGCCAGCTTAAGCCCGGATGGCAAGACGATGTTAAGTCTGGCTTATCCGGCGTTGCCGCCTCTGGCCGACTTAGCCGAGCCAGAATACCGTCTGGCCGGTGTGCGCTTTAACCCGGCTAACAGCAGCCCGGCGTTACCGCGTTATATCTCTGATTTAACCCTGATCCAGCTGGCAACAGCGCAGGCACAGCCAATCAGCGGTTTACCCAAGACATTAAAAGCCGTTAACCTAACCTGGTCGCCGGATAGCCGCTACCTGGCGTTTATCCAGCTGGATGAGCAGCAGGCCAGTTTATGGCGCATTGATATTGCTAAGGCAAAAGCCAGCCGCTGGTCAAACGTTAAGCTAAATGCAATCTGGGGCGCCGCCTTACAATGGAGTGCCGATAGTAAAAGTGTGTACGCACTTACTGTACCGGCAAAACGTGGCGCTGAACCTGTAGCTGCCAAAGTGCCAACCGGGCCGGTAGTAACCGAGGCGCGCGGCCGTACTGCACCGGCCCGTACATATCAGGACTTGTTAAAAAACAAAGATGACGAAGCCCTGTTTAGTTATTACTTTACCAGCCAGCTGGTGCAAATTAATTTAAAAGGCAAAACCAGTTTAATTGGTAAGCCGCAGTTGCTGCGCGGCGTTGAGCTGTCGCCGGATAACCGGCTGTTGCTGGTTGACCGCATCGAGCCGCCATTTTCTTACGCCGTACCGGTGTCACGCTTTGCCTACAGCACCGAGGTGTGGGACAACAAAGGCACATTGCAATATCAGGTAGCGCAGCAACCGGTAGCCGATAACCTGCCAGTCGCCTTTGACGCTGTACCAACCGGCCGGCGCAGTATTAGCTGGCGGCCAGATGTGCCGGCAACCCTGTACTGGGCTGAAGCCGCCGATGGTGGCGATCCGGCACAACAGACTGATGTACGTGACAGCTTGTACCAACTGGCTGCGCCTTTTAACGCTGCACCGGAAAAACTGCTCGACTTTAACTTTCGATTCTCGCGTTTGCTGGCCGCTGCCGACGGTACTTTGCTGGTATGGGAGCGCTGGTGGCAGGACAGGGTAGAGAAAGTCTGGCATTTAGCACCTGCTACGCAAGCACGGCTGCTGTGGCAGCGCTCGTCGGAAGATCGCTACAATGACCCCGGCTCGCCGCTGACCACTATGGCAAAAAATGGCCAGCGTCTGTTGCGGTTAGAGCAGGGCAGCATTTACCTTACCGCCGTTGGCGCGTCAAAAGAGGGCAACCGGCCTTTTATCGATAAAATGAACTTAGCCAGCGGCGAAGCCCAGCGTTTATGGCGCTCGGAAGCACCGTTCTATGAATACGCCTACACCTTGCTGCCGGATGGCCAGTTGCTTACCCAGCGTGAAGCGGCCGACACGCCGCCAGACTTCTACCTGCGTAACCTGCAAAGCGGCAAGTTAACCGCTTTAACACAGACAGCACACCCGTTACCGCAAACTAAAGGTATCAGCCGCGAGCTGATTACCTATCAGCGTGCTGACGGTGTGCCGATGTCGGCTACGCTGTTGCTGCCTGCCGGTTATCAAGCTGAACGCGATGGCCCGCTGCCTACGATGATTTGGGCTTATCCACGTGAATTCAGAAGTGCCGCAGCGGCCGGCCAGGTGAGTGATTCTCCCTACCGCTTTAATTTTATCCGTTACTGGACGCCGCAGTTTTTGGCGACCCAGGGCTATGCGGTGCTGGACAACGCTACTATGCCCATAGTCGGTGAGGGTGACAATGAGCCGAATGACAGCTTTATCCAGCAGTTGGTCATGAACGCCGAAGCCGCAATTGCTGCCGGTGTGACGCGCGGCGTGACCGATGCCAACCGGGTGGCGGTAGGCGGCCATTCTTACGGTGCTTTCATGACGGCCAACCTGCTGGCACATACCAAGTTATTTAAAGCCGGTATTGCCAGAAGCGGCGCTTACAACCGCAGCTTAACGCCGTTTGGTTTTCAGCGTGAGCAGCGCACCTTGTGGGATGACACAGCCCTGTATACCCGGATGTCGCCGTTTTTCCATGCCGATAAAATTACCACGCCGCTGTTGTTAATTCATGGTACGGATGACAATAACGCCGGTACCTTTCCGCTGCAAAGTGAGCGTTTGTATCAGGCGGTGAAAGGTTTGGGTGGTACTACCCGGCTGGTAATGCTGCCGCTGGAGTCGCATGGCTACCGTGCGCGCGAGTCGGTACTGCATATGCTGTGGGAGACGGTGAGCTGGCTGGACGAGTTTGTTAAGCACGCAGAAGCCAGCCCGGCTGCAAACTAGCGTTAAAACGGCACCCGGCTGACTGACCCAAGCCGGCCGGGTGTTGCTCAGGACAGTTGTTCTGCTGTGTTCAGATGAAAGCTTTGCAGTACCCAGTCTATTAGCAGTTGTATTTCATGCCGGTTTGGATCGTCATCGTGCCGCACCAGGTAATAACGGTCCCGGCTGAGTAACTCCTGTTCAAACAAACGTTGCAGGCTGCCGTTGCTAAACCAGCCGGCACTGATCGGCAGCGGTATTAACGCCACACCTAACCCTTGCTGGGCTGCGCGCGCTACGCTAAACATGCTGTCGAGCTGGATAATCTGTTTGGGGGCGAAATCATGATAGCCGACGTGCTCGGCCCATTGATGCCAGGCGTGCGGCCTGGCCTGGTGCAGGATCAGCGGCACTTTTTCCAGAATACGGTAGCCCTTGCTGTGCCATTTTTGGTATTGCTGGGTATTACAGGCCGGTACATAGCTGATAGGAAACAGATCATATACCTGCTTTTGCTCTGGCCTTTTACCGGACAACACTATCGACAAGTCAGTATATTTGGGGCTGTCACGGCGCGATTTTACCGTTTCCAGCGTCAGGTTAATGTTAGGGTATTGCTCAGACCAGCCAATCAGCCGCGGTACAAACAGCTCGCTGGCAAAGAATTCTGGCATTGAAATACTGACTGCCAGCATGCGCTCGGTCTGGCTGAAATCTGCAATAGTGGCTGCCAGTTGTTCCATCAACGGCGCTATGGCCTGATAAAAGCGCTTACCGGCTTCAGTTAACACCACGGCCCGGGTTTTACGTTCAAACAGGGCTAAATTAAGGTTTTCTTCCAGTTGCTTGATCTGGTGGCTAACCGCCGACGGCGTTAAATACAGCTGTCTTGCGGTTTCTTTAAAACTTAAACACTCAGCGGCGACACAAAAACAACGCAAGCCGCGCATTGGTGTATGTAGTGGTAACATAGTTAATCAGCTCTGGTGCTAAACGCATGCTGTCTTAGTATGACAGCAGAATATGACAAGGATAAGCAATTGCAGTACCAGCGCAAGCGCTGCTACTAATTTATTGATAATTATTTACTTTAAGCTGCAGCCGGCCGCTGTTAGCGGCTAAGGCTGCACGCTAATGGTGCAACCTGGCGGTTAAATCAGGGCAAAAGCGGAAAACGCCCGGCGATATCGCTGCCGGTAAAGTTTGCCACCCAGCCTTGTGGGTTATTAAATAAGCGTATAGCGGTAAACTCCGGCTCGCGGCCCATATCAAACCAGTGTGTGGTGCCGGCCGGTACGCTGATTAAATCATTTTGCTGACACAGCACCTGATACACCTTGCCGTTAATATGCAGGCAAAATAAGCCCTGGCCACGGACAAAAAACCGTACTTCATCTTCGCTGTGGGTGTGCTCGGCCAGAAATTTCTGCCGCAGTGCTGCTTTATCCGGGTGATGGCTGCTTAATGAAATTACGTCCACGGTAACATAGCCGCCTTCAGCTTGCAGCTTGGCGATGTCAGCGGCATAGGCGGCTTGTATTTGTTCGGCGCTACTATCGGCATTAATGGTTGCGCTTGCCTGCCATTGCTCAAAGCGTACACCGGCATTATTCAGCTGGCGCTGAATTTCGCTGCTGTCACTGGTGTGTAGCAGCGGCTGCGCCGGGTTATCACTGACAAATACCGTTAGCTGGCTCATACAGTTTGCTCCATGACTTGCGTAAAGTTGTGTGCAATGGCGTGCTTACCTGCCGCCTGGCCGTCGCGGATCAGTTGCATAGTGGCAATGCCCAGTTGCGTAGCGGCATCCAGTTCAGCCACCACATCTGATAAAAACAGCACCTGTTTTGGTGGCAGCTGTAACTGCTGCAAAATAGCAGCATAAGAGGACAGATCGCGCTTGGCGCCAATGCGGGTATCAAAGTAACCGCTAAACAGCGGTGTCATATCGCCAAAGTCACTGTATTGAAACAGCAACTGCTGTGCCTGCACAGAGCCGGAACTATAAACATACAGCTTAACGCCCAGCTGCTGCCAGCGGCTAAGTGCGGCATGCACGTCGGCATAGACATGGCCTTTAAAAGCGCCACTCTGATAGCCGTGCTGCCACACCATACCCTGCAGGGCTTTTAGCGGCGTAATTTTCTGATCTGTCGCTATCCACTGCAGCAACTGAGCGCTGATGGCTGCAATACTGGCGTCGGCTTGTTGCATCAGGTTGCGACAAGCATTCAGCTGCTCAGCCACTGCGGGGCTATCCGCATTAGCCTGAATAAAGGCAGGTAACTGAGCTGCAGCGTAAGGAAACAATATCTCTGTGACAAAGCTGATACGGCTGGTAGTGCCTTCGATGTCGGTGATAATGGCAGAGTACTTCACGGTTTACCTTGTTAGTTTTAACCTTTCAAGCTCGCAGTTTATAAGAAACTCCCAGCCTTCTAAATGCCTTTTTGCTTCATCCAGGCTACGGCCCCACACGTAAAGGCCATGGCCGCGTACCAGTAAGCCCCAATTTAGCGGCTGCTGTTGCCAGCGCTGTGCTACCTGACCGGCTAATACGGGTATATCCTGCGTATTGTCAAACAACGCCAGTGGGCAGGGGGTGTCGTGGCTGCTATTGCCACTAATGGCTTTTTGCATCTCATAGCCATGAAATAAATAACGTTGTTCGCTAACCAGCCGCGAGAAGACCGTTGCCTGTACTGAATGGGTATGCAGTACGGCTTTGATGGCCGGGTCCAGCTGATACAGCTGCGCATGTAGCGCGGTTTCCGCTGATGGCTTGCCGGGGCAGCTTAAGCTGCCGTCTTGCCAGCTTACCGGCAGTAAATCTTGCGGGCTCAGCTCGCCTTTGTCTTTACCGGAGGCGGTTACCAGCGCGCTGTGCTCGCCGTTGCGGATAGAAAAATTGCCGCCGGTGGCCGGTACCCAATGCCGGTTGGCGATCCAGCGCCCCAGCGCACACAAGGCGATGGCATTTGGATTAAGCTGATGCAGCTGGGCAGTATTATTCATAATGATGTAAACCTGGTTGCTATACGTTTGAACGTTTAGATGTCTATACATAAAACGGGCTAAATGATAGCATTCAAGCCGGTTTTAGCAACTTTTTCTTGCCGTTATGACATTCAAAAGCAAACTGCCGCAGCTTGGTACTACTATCTTCAGCCAGATGTCGCAACTGGCAACAGAACAGCAAGCGATTAATTTATCTCAGGGTTTTCCTGATTTTGCTGCCAATGCGCAGCTGGTTGCTGCGCTGGCAGATTACAGTGCCCAGGGCCTGAATCAGTATGCGCCTATGCCAGGTATTGCGCCGCTACGTGAGCAAATTGCTGCGCTGATCCAGCGCTGTTATGGCCGCAGTGTTTGCCCACAGCAGGAGGTTACGGTAACCAGCGGTGCTACAGAGGCGTTGCTGGTGGCAATTAGCGCGCTGGTGTCGGTGGGGGATGAGGTGATTATTTTTGATCCCGCCTACGACAGCTATGCCCCGGCCATAGCGTTAAATGGCGGCACAGCTGTGCATATAGCGCTACATGCGCCTGACTACCGGGTAAACTGGCAGCAGGTTGCTGCGGCCATTACGCCGCGCACTAAATTGATAATAGTGAACAGCCCACATAACCCGACCGGTATGGTGTTTAGCCAGGCCGACTGGTTAGCGCTGCAGCAGCTGGTGCTGCAACATAATTTGTACTGTATCAGTGACGAAGTGTACGAGCATATGGTGTTCGACGATGCGCCTAAGCTAAGCGCCAATAACTTTACGGCTTTGGCGCAGCGCAGCTTTATCGTGTCGTCTTTTGGTAAAACCTTTCACGTTACCGGTTGGAAGTTGGGTTACTGTGTAGCGCCGGCAGAGCTTAGCAGTGAGTTTCGCAAAATCCACCAGTACGTTACTTTTTCCAGCTTTACCCCAGCGCAGTATGCTATTGCCGATATGCTGGCTAAGCAGAGCGCTCAGGTACAGGGCCTGGCCGATTTTTATCAGCAAAAACGCGATAGCTTCGCCGCACTGCTGGCCAGTAGCCGCTTTAGGCTGTTGCACTGTCAGGGTACTTATTTTCAACTGGTCGATTACAGTGCGATTAGCGCTTTGGATGACGTCGCCTTTTGCCGCTGGCTGACCATTGAACACAAAGTGGCGGCGATACCGCTGTCGGTGTTTTACCAGACACCACCGCACAGCCGTATTATCCGCTTTTGTTTTGCTAAGCAACACAGTACCTTGCAAGCGGCTGCGGAGGCGTTATGTCAGCTGTAAAGCCGCTTAAGGTAGCCTTGCTGCAAACCGAACTGGTATGGCAGGACGCGCCGGCTAATCGTAATCAGCTGGCGGTGCAGCTGCAGCAGGTTAAGGCCGATTTAATTGTACTGCCGGAAATGTTTAGCAGCGGTTTTTCAATGCAAAGTGGCGCAATAGCGGAGCCGCAAGGTGAGACGCTGGCATGGTTAAAGCAGCAGGCAACACTGTGTGGCGCAGCCTTGTGTGGCTCGGTGGCTACCCGTATCGACAGCGGCTGTGTTAACCGCTGTTATTTTGTTACGCCTGATGGCAGTGTCAGTTATTACGACAAAAAGCATTTGTTCCGCATGGCCGGGGAGCATCAGGCCTATCAGGCCGGGGTTGAGCGGGTAGTGGTGGCTTATCGTGACTGGCGTATTTTGCTGCAGGTATGCTACGACCTGCGTTTTCCGGTATTTAGCCGCAACCGTAATGACTATGATATTGCGCTCTATGTTGCTAACTGGCCGGCGGCCCGCCGTCATGCCTGGAGCACGTTATTGCAGGCGCGGGCGATAGAAAACCAGGCCTTTGTGCTGGGCTGCAACCGGGTTGGCCGTGACGGTAACGGTGTGGATTACAGCGGTGACAGTATGGTTGTCGATTATACTGGTCAGGCTGTCGCAGAATTGGCACCAAAGCAAGCCGCTGTGCTGTGCGCTACGTTAGACTATGCGCAGCTGGCGCAGTACCGGCAAAACTTTCCGGCTTATCTGGATGCCGATCGGTTTCAGCTGGACTAATCTTTTCTCAGCCCCAGATGGTTAGCCTAGCGGTATAACAAGGAGCGGCTATGTCGCGCTTACAGCCGACCGCGGTGATTTTCAGCGGTTTTTTCTTACTCGGTAACCTGATAATTCTCTGGGGCATGTTATTGCCGGATATGGCGAAAAGCCTGCAGATGGCACCGACTATCAGTGGTGTCTTTTTCAGCCTGATGTCTGCCGGCACTATTGTCGGTGCCATTATCGGTGGTAAATATGTGCAGAAGTTTCATTTTTTGCGCTTATTCGCACTGTTGGCGATCAGTGAAACCCTGCTACTGCTGTTGTTGTCGCTGGTGCATAGCTGGCAATTGCTGCTGCCGTTGATATTGTTGGTTGGCCTGACCTACTCAATCATGTTTACCATCGGCCATACCCTGATAGCGCGGCTGTATGTCACTAAACGCGCTGCCATGATGGGCTTAATGGATTTTATGTTTAGCCTGGGTACCTTAACCGCGCCATTATGGGTGGTGATGCTGTACTGGTGGCTGGATGACTGGCGCTGGCCGGTGCGGATCATCGCCTTTTGCTTATTGTTGGTGGGGCTGTACAGCTGGTATGTCGCGCAACAGCGGCCGGTACTTACGCCCGGGCGCAGCACTGGCAGCCAAAGTTTGTCTTATGTCGCGGTGCTGCGCCAACCGCTGTTTTTTATCATGTTGCTGGTGATGATAGGTTATGGTGCGGCGGAGTGGGGCCAGGGTAACTGGTTTGTCAGTTACGCCGTAGATGGCCTGGGCTACCCGGCGGAATCGGCCCGTTTGTTGCTGGCCTGGTTTACCGGCGGCATGGTGGTAAGCCGGTTGGGCTTTGCGCTTTTGCTGCGCTGGCTGCAACCGGGGCAGTTAATGCTGCTGCTGGCCGGCTGTGCATTGTCTGGCGCTGTGCTGCTGATTACAACCCAGGCGTATCTGCCGGTGGTGCTGGGCAATCTGGCGCTGGGCCTGGGTATTGGTGGTTTATTTCCGCTGATGTTATCAACGGCTATGGACCTGGATGCCGACAATGGCCCGCTGCTGTCGGGGCTGGCCAGTATCGGCACGTCAATAGGGTTTCAGTTTGCCGGCCTGGCCACCGGGATCTGGGCGCAGCACGCTGGCATAGCGCAGGCCTTTATGTTGGTGCCCCTGGCGTGCTGTTGGTTGCTGGCAATGCTGTGGCTGTTTAGCCGCATGCTACAGCGGCGCAAACGGCATAACGCCGGCTAGTCAGCAGCAGTGGCGTGGTCGCGGCATAATAACCAAAGCCGGGTGTCCAGCTCCAGTTGGTGATAAGCAGGTTCCATATGCTGGCACAGTTGGTAAAACGCTTTGTTGTGCTCTTTCTGTTTAAAATGCGCCAGTTCATGCACCACTATCATGCGTAAAAATTCGGCCGGTGCCTGTTTAAACAGCGCCGCTACACTGATGCTGTTATGCGCTTTCAGCTTAGCGCCCTGTACCCGGGAGGCGAAGGTATGCATGCCCAGTGCCTGTTTAATGATATTTAACTTACTGTCGTAGCGCACCTGGCTGAGTGGCGGACTATTGCCCATGTGGTTGTTTTTCAGTTCATTGACGTACTGATACAGCGCTTTGTCACTTTGGATCTGATGCGGCTGCGGGTATTTGCTATCCAGATACTGCGTTAGCTTACCGCTGCTGAGTAATTCGCTTGCCTGTTGCTGGATTGATTGTGGATAGCCGGCCAGATAATTAATAGGGTGCAAAATGTTATTCCACTTGAATGTACAGGCCATTATAAGCCGGATTAACGCCGGCGTCAGCCGCGACAGGCTTGACCTTGTGCGATTTCGCAGTAACACTGTATGCCCATTACTAACATGAGTTTAACCAGTGAGCGAAATTAACTGGGCTGGCCTGCAACAGGCAGCACAACAAGCCGCCGCGCAGGCTTATGCGCCGTACAGCAAGTTTCCGGTAGGTGTGGCCGTGCTGGCCGAAAGTGGTAAAATTTACAGCGGTTGCAATGTTGAAAACGCCTCTTACGGCGGTACCGTTTGTGCTGAACGTAATGCTATCGCTGCCGCTGTAGTGGCCGGTGAGCGTAAGTTCAGGGCGCTGCTGGTATATACACCGCAGCAGCTGCTAACACCGCCATGCGGCATTTGCCGTCAGGTCATCGCCGAGTTTTTTACCCCGGATGCGCCGGTAGCAAGCTGCAATCATTTACAGCAGCAACAACAGTGGACGCTGGGCGAGTTATTGCCAGCCGCTTTTACCCCTACCTATTTAGCCAACAGCACTAAAGTTGGAGCTTAACTGATGATCCCGCAGGAAATTATTAAAACCAAACGTAACGGCGCTACGTTAAGCCAGGCCGAAATTCAGCAGTTTGTCCGTGGTTTAACCGACGATAGCTTTAGTGAAGGCCAGGTCGCCGCGCTGGCAATGGCGATTTATTTAAACGGCATGAGTGTCGATGAAATTGTCGCCTTAACGCTGGCCATGCGCGACAGCGGCACAGTACTGAACTGGCAGGGTAAACTGAATGGCCCGGTGGTAGATAAACACAGCACCGGCGGCGTTGGTGATAAAGTGACCCTGATGCTGGCCCCTATGGTAGCCGCCTGTGGTGCCTTTATGCCCAGTATTGCCGGCCGTGGTTTAGGCCATACCGGCGGCACAGTCGACAAACTCGAAACCATTCCGGGTTATAGCTGTACACAAAGCCTGGAGAAAATTCAGCAGTTATTACCTCAGTTGGGGTGCGTTATTGTCGGCCAGAGTAGCCAGCTGGCACCGGCTGACCGGCGGTTGTATGCAATACGTGATGTTACCGCTACGGTAGAATCTATACCGCTTATCACCGCATCAATATTGTCGAAAAAGTTGTCGGAAGGTTTAGATGCGTTGGTAATGGACGTGAAAATTGGTAACGGTGCCATTATGCGTACTGTGGCTGATGCTTCGGCATTGGCCAATAGCATCGTCAATGTTGCCAATGGCGCTGGCGTGAATACCCGGGCCCTGCTTACCGATATGAACCAGATTTTAGGTAACACAGCCGGTAATGCGCTTGAAGTAATGGAAACACTGGATTATTTAACCGGTAAATACCGTGAGCCGCGTTTGCATCAGGTTACGCTGGAGCTGGGCGCCAATATGTTGATGCTTGGCGGTCTGCATAAAGACAAAGCCAGTGCAGTAGCGGCGCTGGAGCATAGTTTAAGCTCGGGCAAGGCGGCTGAGATTTTTGCCAAAATGGTATCGGCATTGGGTGGCCCGGCCGATTTGATAGAAAAACCGCAGCAGTATTTGGCCAGTGCGCCGTCGGTGCAGGACATTGTGGCGCCACACAGTGGTTATCTACAGTACCAGGATACGGTTGGTCTGGGCATGGCGGTAGTGCGCTTAGGCGGTGGTCGCTCTCATCCCAGCCAGCAAATTGACCCGGCGGTAGGGTTTAGCCATATATTGCCGGCCGGTAGCAAGGTACAAGCTGGCGATGTGATTGCTAAGGTGCATGCTGCCAGCAACGAAGCCGCCCGGATAGCCGCGGAAGAATATCTGGCGGCGTTACGACTGGATGACGCCACCGAAGCTTATCCGCTGGTGCACCATACTATTGGCTGAACGAGCCGCTGAAGTAAAGGCTGATTGAGTTGTGCCCCGTTATTGGCTAAAGTTAAGCTAATCAATTTCGGGGCTCAGTCATGTTATTCCGCTGTGTTTTATTTCTACTCATGAGCTCGGCGTCAGCCACGCCACAACTTACCTGGCTGCAAACCGACTGGCCGCCGCATCAGATTGTCAGTGGCCCGTTTCAGGGCCAGGGTACCTTCGATTTACTGCAACAACAGTTAACGGCTGCTATGCCGCAATTTCAGCACCGGAACAAGCTGGTTAATCTGGCACGGTTGGAGCAGGCATTTATGCAGCAAGAGCCGGCACTTTGTTCGCTGGGAACCTTGTATTCAGAGCAGCGCGCACAAAGCCGGTTGTTTTCTTTACCTATGGCGATAGGCCCGGCATTGGCCGTGGGCTATCTGGCCGGTAAGCTGAATACACACCCGGCGATGCAGGCAAACGGCGTGGACATGCAAAAGTTGGCGCTGGATCAAAAACTGAGAGGGGCTTATCAACCGAACCGGCTGTACCCCGACAGTGTTAAGACGCTGTTCGGCCACCCGCAGACAAATCTGACGAGCCATACCTTTACCAGCGAAGTGAATGCCACCGCCTTACTGGCAGGTAACAGAGTGGACTATGTGGTGGAATATCCGGAGCGGATGCAGTATTACAATCAATTGTTGTCTCAGGCCGCAACACTGGAGCACAGAGCCATTATCGGCGCTAACACGGCCAGTGTGTCTTATATAAGTTGCAGTAAGGACGAAACAGGCCAGGCGGCAATAAGCGCTTTAAATCAATTATTGCCGCTAATGTGGCAGCAAGCGGAGTATCAGCAAGCGATGCAACGCTGGCTCGATGACAGTGCCCGGCAACGGCTGAGCACTGAGTTGGCGCTTGTACAACAACAAGTGTTAATGCAACTTAAGCCGCGGCCGCACGATACGATTGATGCGGGCTACTAAACTGATTACCAGCATTTTTAGCCAGCCATGCAGCGCGACCTGATGCATACGGTACAATGAAATATAAGCCAGGCGGGCAATACGACCTTCTATCATCATGGCGCCGCCGATTAAATTACCCATTAAACTGCCAACTGTGCCAAAACGGCTGAGTGAGATTAACGAGCCGTGATCTTTATAATGAAAATCGCGCTGCGCTTCACCTGCCAGTGCCGCCAAAATATTAGTAGCAACCAGGCTGGCCATTTGATGGGCTGACTGCGCCCGTGGCGGCACCCATTTGTTATCTGCCAGCGGGTAACCGGCGCAATCGCCAATGGCATAGATACGGCTATCCAGAGTGGTTTGCAGCTTACTGTTAACCAACAATTGATTGATGCGGTTGTTTTCCAGCCCATCCAGCTTATGCAGAAAATCCGCTGCTTTAATGCCGGCTGCCCACACCCTAAGTTCGGCATCCAGGGACTCGTCGCCCAATTGCAGGCCCTGGCTATCCGCAGCGGTAACTTTAGTGTTGGTTCGCACCTTAACACCGAGTTTTTGCAGTTCTTTTAAGGCCGCAGTGGCAATACGTTCCGGCAGCACCGGCAAAATACGCGGGCCGGCTTCAATCAGGCTGATATTTAATCGCTGCTGGCGCAAGTCGGCAAAACCATACAAATTTAGTTCGGCTGCAGCATGGTACAACTCGGCAGCCAGCTCGACCCCGGTTGCACCGGCACCAACTATGGCAATATTCAGTTTGTCTTTTGGGTGGCCGGGTGAATTAAGCTTTAAATAGGCATCCAGCAAATGGCGATGAAAACGCTGTGCCTGCGCCGGGCTATCTAAAAAGATGCAATGCTCGGCTACGCCAGGGGTATTGAAATGGTTAGAAACACTGCCGATGGCCAGCACCAGGTAGTCGTAAGGTATTTCACGTGCTGCCAGTACTTCTTCGCCATCTTCGGCATAAACCGGTGCCAGAATAACTTTTTGTTGCTGCCGGTTCAGGCCGCTAAAGCTACCCAGCTGAAAATCAAAACCGTGTCCGGCTGCGTGGGCACGATAACTGAGTTGATCAATTTCAATGTCGAGAGTGCCGGTCGCTACTTCATGTAGCAGGGGTTTCCAGATGTGGGTGTGGTTGCGGTCTACCAGAGTGATATGTGCTTTATTTTTGCGGCCAAGCTTATTGCCTAAACGGGTGGCCAGCTCCAGGCCCCCGGCGCCGCCGCCGATCACCACTATGCGTGGGCGTGTCATATGCTACTTCCTTCTGTAAATAAAAAAGCAGTGCTGCGTCTTGCCGGCAAATAACAGGCAAGAAAAAACCGGCGCGGAGGCCGGTTTGTTCAGTTAACTTTTTTGCCGTTTCATGGCATCAAAGAACTCGTCGTTGGTTTTGGTCATCAACAGACGGTCTATCAGGAACTCCATACACTCGGTCTCGTCCATCGGGTTGAGAATTTTTCGCAGGATCCACATTTTTTGCAGTTCTTCCGGCGATGCCAGCAGCTCTTCACGGCGGGTGCCGGAGCGGTTAAAGTCGATAGCAGGGAATACACGGCGCTCTGCAATTTTGCGCGACAGGTGTAATTCCATATTACCTGTACCTTTAAACTCTTCGTAAATGACTTCGTCCATCTTCGAGCCGGTATCTACCAGCGCGGTGGCGATAATGGTTAAGCTACCGCCTTCTTCAACGTTACGGGCGGCACCAAAGAAACGCTTAGGTTTGTGCAGCGCATTAGCGTCGACACCACCGGTTAATACCTTGCCGGAACTTGGAATGACGGTGTTATAAGCACGGGCTAAACGGGTAATAGAATCCAGCAGGATAATGACGTCTTTTTTGTGCTCAACCAGGCGTTTGGCTTTCTCAATCACCATTTCTGCAACCTGCACATGGCGGCTGGCGGGTTCGTCAAAGGTTGAAGCGATTACTTCGCCTTTTACCAGGCGCTGCATTTCGGTAACTTCTTCCGGCCGCTCGTCAATCAGCAACACCATCAACACGCAATCCGGGTGGTTGGCGGCGATAGATTGGGCAATATTTTGCAGCAAAATGGTTTTACCGGCTTTAGGTGGTGCCACGATTAAACCGCGCTGCCCCTTACCGATAGGCGAGGCTAAGTCCAGCACCCGGGCGGTAATATCTTCGCGGCTGCCGTTACCACGTTCCATTCGCATACGCGAGTTGGCGTGCAGCGGTGTTAAGTTTTCAAACAGGATCTTGTTGCGTGCCTGCTCTGGCCGGCCAAAGTTTACTTCGTTAACTTTTAACAGGGCAAAGTAGCGCTCGCCTTCTTTGGGCGGGCGAATTAAACCAGAGATGCTGTCACCAGTGCGCAGGTTAAAGCGGCGGATTTGGCTGGGTGACACATAGATATCGTCCGGGCCGGCTAAGTACGAGCTGTCACCGGAGCGCAGAAAACCAAAACCGTCCTGCAGGATTTCCAGTACGCCATCGCCGAATATTTCTTCGCCGTTTTTGGCATGTGATTTTAAGATGGCGAAAATAATGTCCTGTTTGCGCAGGCGGGCCATATTTTCCAGGCCCATAGACTCAGCCAATTCAACCAGCTCGCTAATCGGCTTCAGTTTCAGTTCTGTTAAATGCATATTGATGGGTTTCTTGTTGAAATAAAAACAGGGTAATGCTTATCGGTTCGATAAAATAAGGTTTGGAAGTGGTTTTTCGACAGACAAGCGTGGTTTAGAACGTTTTATTGGCTACACAATAGCAGCTGACTATTGGTGCGTCCAGCATTGAAACAGAAAAAGGCGTATAAAAATACGCCTTTTTTCAGTTTACTCAGATGTTGCCATCCAGAAACTCTTTTAACTGGGTTTTTGACAGGGCGCCAACTTTAGTTGCTGCCACCTGGCCATTCTTGAATAACAGCAGGGTAGGGATACCACGAATACCAAATTTTGGTGGCGTATTCGGGTTGTGGTCAATATTCACTTTAGCAACGGCTACTTTGCCGGCATACTCTTTTGCCACGTCATCCAGTATAGGGGCGATCATTTTACAAGGACCACACCACTCTGCCCAGAAATCCACTAAAACCGGTGTCTCGGCTTTTAGTACGTCGGCTTCAAAACTATCATCTGAAACCTGTAAAATATGTTCGCTCATTTATGTCTCCGCTAGTGCTATGCAGCCTGGCTGCAAAAAAGTGTTATCAATTTAAACGTGGCTGTTCCTTATTGCAAGCGTAACGGTTATGCTTAGCGCCGTATGAATAAAACACACTTAACTGCACATAAATTTGCCGATTTTGCATTGGCACCACAGGTTCTTGACGCGTTAAACGCGCAAGGTTTCGGCTATTGTACGCCCATTCAGGCCCAATGTTTACCGCTGGCGTTAGCCGGTAAAGATATTGCTGGCCAGGCTCAGACGGGTACAGGTAAAACGTTAGCGTTTTTAACCGCCACCTTTCACCACTTGTTAACCCACGAAGCCAAAGGCTCGGGTCAGCCGCGGGCCATTATTATGGCACCTACGCGGGAGCTGGCCGTACAGATCCACCAGGACGCTAAACTGCTGGCAGAAAAAGCCGGATTGCGCCTTGGCCTGATCTATGGGGGCGAAGGGTACGATACTCAACGTCAATTATTAGAAAATGGTGTCGATATTCTTATTGGCACAACCGGCCGCTTAATCGATTATTTAAAGCAAGGCCTGTACGACCTGTCGCAAATTCAGGTGGTGGTGCTGGATGAAGCCGATCGGATGTTCGATCTAGGCTTTATTAAAGACATCCGCTTTATGTTTAACCGCATGCCGCCTGCCACTGAACGCCTTAGCCTGCTGTTCTCTGCCACGTTATCCTACAAGGTACAGGAACTGGCTTTTGAGAAAATGAACCAGCCGGTGCATATCCATGTGGCGCCGGATGAAATGACCGGTAGTCGTATCAGTGAAGAACTGTTCTATCCATCTGACGAGCATAAAATGCCGCTGCTATTAACGCTGATGGAAGAAGAATGGCCGGATAAAGCCATAGTCTTTGCAAACACCAAACATTGGTGTGAAGAAGTGCATGCCTGGCTGGAAGCTGATGGCCATCGTGTCGGTTTACTTACCGGCGATGTGATCCAGAAAAAACGCCTGCGTATTCTGGAAGACTTTACCAGCGGTAAACTGGACATTCTGGTGGCTACCGACGTTGCTGCCCGTGGTTTACACATTCCTAAGGTAAGCCATGTGTTTAACTATGACTTACCAGACGATTGCGAAGACTATGTGCACCGTATTGGCCGTACCGGCCGCGCCGGTGAAAGCGGCAAAGCCATCAGTTTTGCCTGCGAGCGCTATGCACTTAACCTTACCGCGATTGAAGATTATATCCGTCATCCGGTGCCAGTAAGTCAGTATGACGCCGCTGCCCTGCTGGATGACATTAAAACGCCCAAACCGCGGGTACGCCGTCGTGCCGGCCAGGCCAGAACCGGTAGCCGCTCAGGCCCGGGTGGACGCAGCAGTAATGGCGCAAGAGCCCCTCGCAACCGTCCTCGTTAATCCGGCCTTAACCGCCGACCAATCACCGCATCAGGATATCTATGCGGTGATTGATCTTGGCTCCAACAGTTTTCATATGCTGATGGTGAAAGTGGTTGGCGGTTCGGTACAGGTTATCGGCCGGGTAAAACGTAAAGTACGCTTAGCCGCCGGTTTAAATGACAACCTGGTGTTAAACCGCAAAGCGATGAAGCGTGGTTGGGAATGTTTAGCCCTGTTTGCCGAGCGGTTGCAGGATATACCACCGCAAAATATCCGTATTGTCGGCACCGCTACCCTGCGCTTGGCGAAAAACGTCAAAACCTTCCTGAAAGAAGCCGAAGCCATCTTAGGCCAGCAAGTTACTGTCATTAGCGGCGAAGATGAAGCCCGTATTATTTATCTTGGCGTAGCGCATACCTCAAACAGCGATACTAACCGGTTGGTGATCGACATTGGTGGTGCCAGCACCGAAGTGGTTATTGGTGCCGGCTTTAATCCGATACTGTTATCCAGCCTGAATATGGGCTGCGTTACCTATCTGGAACGGTATTTTTCTGATAATGAGTTAAGCGAAGACAATTTTAACCGGGCCATAGATGCTGCGAGCCAGCAAGTAACGACGATTGCGGCGCAGTATCAACAAACCGGCTGGCAATTGGCCGTAGGCGCGTCCGGTACTGTGCAGGCGATGCAGGAAATATTAGTGGCGCAGGGTAAAGATGAAGTGATAACCCTGAGCCGGCTGGAAGATATTATGCAGCAAGCTTTGGCTTGTGGCCGGATGGAGCAGTTAAATATCACTGGTCTGGCGCAAGAGCGCAAACAGGTATTCCCGTCCGGACTGGCCATTTTAATTGCACTGTTTCGTAGCCTCAACATTAGCGGCATGACGTTATCCGGTGGCGCGCTGCGTGAAGGCGTGCTGTACAGCATGCTACCACAGCTGCAGCATACCGATGTGCGTAACCGCACGGTTAAAAGCTTGATGGTGCGCTATTTTATTGATCAGCGCCATGCCGAGCGGGTTGCCGAGATGGCCACAGAGCTGGCTAACCAGCTGCAAAGCCGCTGGGATCTGAATAAGTTTGAAGGCCACAGCATGTTGTACTGTGGCGCACTGCTGCATGAACTGGGTTTATTAATCGAATACAAAAACCACCATCATCATGGTGCCTATATTATTAATCATTCCGATTTGCCCGGTTTTACCCGCGCCCAGCAGCAATTGGTGATGGCATTAGTGCATAACCATCGTGCCGATATCAGCCGGGAGATTATTGCCCGCCAAACTATGACGTCAGTACTGCTTACCGTACGTTTAACCCGTATTTTGCGCTTAGCTGTAATTTTATCGATGCGCCGCCGCCATGAAGTACTGCCGCAGGTTAACATCAGTTGTAAAGGTGAAGCGCTGACGATACAGATGCCTGCCGGTTGGCTGGAACAACATCCGTTAATGCGTGCCGAGCTGGAGCAGGAGCAGCAATATCAGCAGCTGGCTGGCTGGGAGCTTAGTTTTAAATAACAAGGCCGCTAAAAGCGGCCTGCGTTTTTAATCATTAGGGCCGGTTAGTTTAATACCGAAAGATAAGCCGGCAATGCCTGGCTGCCGCCGGTATGAATAAACAGCTGTCGGCTATGTTTGGCAATAATGCCGCGCTGGCTCAGGTCAATTAATCCGGCCATTGCCTTGCCGGTATACACCGGATCCAGTAACAGGCCTTCCGTTCGTGCGGCGCTACGCAAAGCCTGTATTGTTGCATCTGTTGTCACACCATAAGCACTACCGTAGTAATCGCCGTTTGCCTGCACTCTGCCATTAGCAAGAGCCGGGTCCAGCTGCAGAAAGCCTAACAGTTGCTGCAACAGGTTACTAACCAGCATGATCTGAGCGTCGGCTGGCCGGCTTACGGTAATACCCAGCACCGGAATATCAGCACCGGCCAGAATTAAACCGGCCAGCAAACCGGCCTGAGTGCCGGCACTGCCGGTAGCCACCACGATTTGATCAGGTTTTTCGCCTTGCTGCTTTAATTGCGTCAGTAGCTCCAGCGCGCAGCGCACATAACCCAGGCTGCCAATCACACTGGAACCACCTATCGGGATCAGATAGGGCTTTTTACCCTGTTGTCGCAACTGTTGCAGCAAAGTGTCGGCGTATTGCTGGCAGTCTTGCGCCAGGCTCAGCCGGTGAATGTTGGCGCCGAGCAATTGATTCAGCAGCATATTGCCGTTGTGCTGGTAATCGGCAGCTGGCGTACCGGCTACGTCCTGTAATATCAGTTCGCAGCCAAAACCAAATTGAGCGGCGGCAGCCGCGGTTTGCCGGGCGTGGTTAGATTGCACGCCACCAATGGTAACCAGGGTGTCAGCACCCTGACGCTGTGCATCTGCCAGTAAGTATTCCAGCTTCCGGGTTTTATTGCCACCGCCGGCCAGACCAGTGCAGTCGTCGCGTTTTAGCAGCAAATTGATACCCAGTAGTGCCGATAAACGTGGTGCTGACTGCAGCGGTGTGGGCTGATGACTGATAATTTGTCTGGGGATCTGCTCGAATCCGCTCATCACCGCCTCCGCCTGTAATTACTGCTGTTGCAACCAGATAGCTACTTTTTTAGCAAAGTAAGTCAAAATGCCATCAGCACCGGCGCGTTTAAACGCCAGTAATGACTCCATAATTACCGGCTGCTCGGCCAGCCAGCCGTTTTGAATGGCCGCCATATGCATGGCGTATTCACCACTGACCTGATAAGCAAAAGTCGGCACACCGAATTCATCTTTTACCCGTCTGACGATATCTAAATAGGGCATGCCGGGCTTAACCATCACCATATCAGCGCCTTCTTCCAGATCCTGCGCCACTTCGTGAAGTGCTTCATTGCTGTTGGCCGGGTCCATCTGGTAGGTTTTTTTATTGCCGCCTTTTAAATTACCGGCCGAACCGACCGCATCACGAAAAGGCCCGTAATAGCTGGAGGCGTATTTTGCTGAATACGCCATAATGCGGGTGTTGACGAAACCGGCGTCTTCCAGCGCTTCGCGGATGGCACCGATGCGGCCATCCATCATATCTGACGGCGCAACCACATCAGCGCCGGCCTCGGCATGCGACAAGGCTTGTTTAATCAGTGCGGCAGTGGTGATGTCATTTTGCACATAGCCATTGGCATCAATAATGCCGTCCTGACCGTGGGTGGTAAATGGGTCCAGTGCTACGTCCGTTATAATGCCCAGCTCAGGTACCTGCTGTTTCAGCAACCTTACTGCACGCTGCGCTAAGGCCTCGGGATTCCAGGCTTCTTCGGCCTGCAGTGATTTTTTATCGGCGGACGTCACCGGAAACAGCGCAATGGCCGGAATGCCCAGTTTAGCCAGTTCTTTGGCTTCGGTTAGCAGTAAGTCCAGGCTCAGGCGCTCAATGCCCGGCATAGAGGCAATAGCTTCACGCTTATTGTCGCCTTCGATAATAAACATCGGATAAATTAAATCGTTTACCGTTAACTGATGCTCAGCCATCAGACGGCGGCTGAAATCATGTTCACGCATCCGCCGCAGCCGGGCAGCAGGAAAAAAACGGTTAGTGTTCATGTAATACTCCTGTTGCGGCGTCAGCAGAGACGGAAATAACAGACGGATAACTTTGGATCTGGTTGCGGCCCAGGTGCTTAGCCCGGTACAAGGCCTCGTCAGCGAAACGGATATATTCGTCATTATCGCTGTCTGCCTCAGGGATGCTGGCGTAACAGCCGGCACTGAGGGTTAATTGGTATGGCTGTCCGTTCAGAGTCAGCTCACAGTTTTGCAGCGCCAGGCGGATTTGCTCTGCCAGCTGTTCGGCGCCTTGCAGATCGGTCGTTGGCAGTATAAGGGCAAATTCTTCGCCACCATAACGGCATACCTTATCTGCAGGGCGTTTGAGTTGCTGTTGGATAATGTCGGCGACGGCTTTAATTGCCTGATCACCGGCCAGATGGCCAAGGCTGTCGTTAATGCGCTTAAAGTGATCTATGTCCAGCAATACCAAGGCTAATGGCCGTTGCTCGCGCCGGCTACGCTTAATTTCGGCGCGCATTTGCTGGTCAAAACTGGCGCGGTTAAACACACCGGACAAGCTGTCGGTGCGGCTTTGTTTTTCCAGTAAGCGATTTTTTTCTGCCAGCTCATCCAGCGTAATTTGCAGTTCAAAACTGTGGCTGCGCAGTTGGTTTTCCAGTTCGGCCGCTTCACGGCGGGCATGGCTTAACAGCTTGTAAGCAATAAAACCACTGATGCCGCTACCGGCAAGCGCACCGATCAGTAAGTAAGGTAACATCTCCACCATGCTCACTCCTGCATGCCCGGGCTGTCAGTATAGCCAAATAAGGTTGTGCTGTTACGCCAGCACGCGCTGGCCAGCTCTGATATCGAACAGCCTCTTAGCTCAGCAACCTTAGCGGCGATGGCAGGCAGCAATGCCGGTTCGTTGCGCCGGCTTTGTGGTTTGGGGCTGATATTACGTGGTAGCAGATAGGGCGCGTCGGTTTCTAATAGCAGTCTGTCTGACGGAATGTACGCAATAGCCTGTTGCAGTGCCTGGCCGCGGCGTTCGTCACATACCCAGCCGGTAATGCCAATATAAAGACCAAGATCCAGATAGGCTTGCAGTTGGGCCCTGTCGCCGGTAAAACAATGCGCTATACCCTGGCTGATTTGCTGTTCTTTCAGCATGGCCAGCTGGGTATCAAAAGCATCCCGCTCATGCAAATACACCGGTTTCTGCCACTGTTTCGCCAGTTGCAGCTGTTCGGCAAACACTTGTTGCTGTATAGGCCGCGGTGAAAAATCGCGATTGAAATCGAGGCCGCATTCGCCCACTGCGGCAACTTCAGGCATGGCCAGCAACACGTTGAGCTGGGTTACCCAATCGCTGGCAGTAGCAGCAGCCTGATGTGGATGCACGCCAGCGGTGGTTTTGTAGTGTGGGTTTGGCTGGCACAGTGTCAGGTTGCGCTGGCTTTCAGTTATGTCAGAGCCAATAAGCAGTAACCGATTGACACCAGCCTGGCTGGCAGACAACAACACTTCAGCGCGATCGCTGTCGAACTGGGCACTGAATAAATTAACGCCGGCATCGCACCAAAAATTCATATTATTTTACGCGTTTCACCCGGACAGTACGGCTGCTTTTGTCGTTACCAAGTAAAAAGGAGTCAAAAGCTGCGCGGCGAATAAAATGCGTTTCACCCTCGGCTATTTTGTAGTAATCGTTACCCACTTGCTGCCAGATTTGGCCATTGGCAAATTCAACCGTCAATTCTTTATGCGGATTGTAGCGCAATGATTTCACCACAACCTGCAGTTGCTCGTCATTCGCGTCGTTTAGCTGATGATGTTCGATACCAAATTGCTCGGCTGCCGGGCTGCTATTGACAGCTTGTTGTGCAGCCTGGCTTTGCGGCGCTGTTGCTTGAGCTGCGGTGGGTTTGGTAATGGTTTTGCCATCAGCAATAGCATCGTAGCAGGTTAACCGGCGCAAGGCGTTTTGTTCTGCCCGGCACAGTTCTAATGCTTGCTCCAGCGGTATCGCCGCAGCAGCCACCTTAAAGCAGCAACTTAATGCAGCGATAATAACGATAAGTTTAGTCATAACTGTTGTTCCTGATCTTCTTGTTGTTCTGGTTTGGGCTGATAAAACCGGCTTAACGCCAGGCCAAGTTCAAATAACAGCCACATGGGTACAGCCAATAAGGTTTGTGATAATACATCTGGCGGGGTCAGCAGCATACCTAAAATAAAAGCACCAACCACTATGTAGGGACGTTTTTCAGCCAGTGCCGCGCGGCTGGTGACGCCAGTCCATACCATCAGCAGGATAGCCACCGGTAT
Source organism: Rheinheimera muenzenbergensis (assembly GCF_036984005.1). Taxonomy (NCBI): domain Bacteria; kingdom Pseudomonadati; phylum Pseudomonadota; class Gammaproteobacteria; order Chromatiales; family Chromatiaceae; genus Rheinheimera; species Rheinheimera muenzenbergensis. The sequence goes on along the minus strand of NZ_JALAAR010000006.1, from coordinate 174,731 downwards.
TTCGAAGGATAAACCAAATGCAAAAAACAGCTTTAGCACGAAATCGAGATAATTACTGATATCCGTTGCTACGGTGACGCCTTCAGGCGCTACGCTGGTAAAAAAGCTAAAGATTATCGGAAACACAATAAAGTAAGCGAAAGCGATACCACTGTAAAACAATAAGGTGCTGCTAACCACCAGCGGTGCCATCAGACGTTTTTCCCGCCGGTATAGTGCAGGGGCAATAAACTGCCACACTTGCAGCAGTATATAGGGCACAGCCAGACAAATTGCGACAATAAAGGTCAGTTTAAAAGGGGCAAAAAATGGTGCCGCGACATCGGTGGCAATCATGCTGCTGTTTTCCGGCAGCACAGCCATTAGTGGTTTGGCCAACTGATGGTAAATGTCCTGCGCGAAGGAGGCTAATGCAGCAAATACCAGGATCACTGCGATGACGCAGCGTAGCAGCCGGTTGCGCAACTCTATTAAATGCCCCAGCAGGCTATTGGGGTTAGCGTTCGGGCTCATGTTTGTTATCTTTACTGCCGGTTACAGGGGTTAGCGGAGTGTTTACATCGGCAGCGGCCTGCTTTAACTCCGCTATGGCGGCTTTTTCTTGCTCAGTCAGGTTGAGTAAGTTTTTTGCTTCCGCGTCTTTGAGCTTTTGGTGCAGCTCATGGGAGCGCAATTCGTCATTCAGTTCGGCCTGCATTTGCTGGCCAAACTGCTTAATACCGCGCACAGTTTTGTGCACTGAACGAATGGCACCAGGCAGCCGTTCCGGGCCAAGCACCAGCAAGGCTACTACGCCTATGACTACCAGTTCCCAGAAGCCCATTTACACTTTGTCTTTTGGTGCAGTTTCTGTGGCTGAGGTTTTTACGCTATCTGCTTTGGCTTTGTCAGACAGTTGTACTGTGCTGCTTTCTTCAGCCTCTGGTTCTGCTTCATCTTTTACCGAATTGCGAAAACCCTTAATTGCAGAGCCTAAATCTGAACCTATACCACGCAGTTTTTTAGTACCAAAAAGTAATACGATAATGGCCAGTACGATAAGTAATTGCCAGATACTGATATTGCCGAACATGTTAGATCCTCTTGGACGATTAAGTTAACCAGCTGTCAGAACCATTGTATGGCGTTAGTATGACAACGTTGTGATCGCCTAATTTAACGCTTTGATCGCAAAGCCGATACTGCCAGCGAATAACAGTACAGCCAGTGCCATGCTACCCTGAAAAAACACTATACTAGCACTAATCAGGCTGGCTGCAGCAAAGGTTGCGCTAACTATTTGTACTCTGGCACGGGCTTGCTGTTGTTGCAGCTGTGTCAGCAGTTGCAATAGTTGTCGTTGTTGTTTCGGCCCCTGCTCCAGGTACTGGTGCAACAAATTTGGCATTTGCGGCAGCTTTTCCGCCCAGAATGGCAGATTATCTTTAATCTGCCGCCAGACCGCCGGCAAACCGACTTGTTGTTTGACCCAGTTTTCTAAAAAGGGTTTAGCGGTCTTCCATAAATCCAGCTGCGGATAAAGCTGGCGGCCCAGACCTTCAATATACAACAGGGTTTTTTGTAGCAATACCAATTGCGGTTGAACCTGCATTTCAAAGCGACGTGCGGTGTTAAACAAGTTTAACAGGACATGGCCAAAGGAAATTTCGGCCAGCGGCTTCTGAAATATCGGTTCACACACCGTGCGGATGGCGCTTTCAAACTCTTCTACTTTGGTATGCGCCGGTACCCAGCCAGAATCTACGTGCAACTGGGCCACTTTTTTATAATCACGGTTAAAAAAGGCGACAAAATTTTCCGCCAGATAACGTTTGTCTTCGGCGTTTAACGTGCCGACGATACCGCAGTCTATGCCAATATATTTTGGATTAGCCGGTGTGTCGCGCGAGACAAAAATATTACCCGGGTGCATGTCAGCATGAAAGAAACTGTCGCGAAATACCTGAGTAAAAAATACCTCCACGCCACGTTTGGCCAGCAGCTCCATATCTGTACCCTGCGCATGCAGTGCTGCGATATCTGATACCGGTATGCCGTAGATGCGCTCCATTACCATAACATTGGCACGGCTGTAATCGCTGTAAACAAACGGAATATACAGTGAGTCAGAGCCGTCAAAGTTTCGCCGCAGCTGAATCGCATTGGCGGCCTCGCGCTGCAGATCCAGTTCGTCCAGAATGGTTTTACGATATTCCTGCACGACTTCGCGCGGTCTTAACCGCTTGCCGTCAGGCAAAAAGCGCGCGGCGGCATCTGCCAGGGTGTCCATCAGCGCCAGATCGGCCAGAATTTGCTGGCGAATATCCGGCCGGATCACTTTAATGACCACATCAGCCACGTTATCGTCAGTCATGCGCAGCCGGGCGCTGTGTACCTGAGCAATAGAAGCCGACGCCAGTGGCACAGTATCAAAGCTGTCAAACAACTGCGTTATGCTATCCAGCTCTAATGCCTGCTCGATCAGTTGCTGCGCCAGCACACCATCGAATGGTGGGACTTTATCTTGCAGCTTCGCCAGTTCGTCGGCCAGTTGCGGTGGAAATAAATCTCGCCGGGTAGACAGCATTTGGCCAAACTTTATCCATACCGGGCCCAGACTTTGTAATGCCAGCCGTAAACGAACGCCAACCGGCTGATCCGGATGGCGGTTACGTAACCAGAACAGGCAGCGTCGTGCCAGCCGGGCATACCAGGGTTGCCATTGTTGCGGAATAAGCTCATCCAGCCCGAACTGCAGCAGGGTTTTTTGGATCTGATAAAAACGACTGATACGCACTAGCTCTCCTGTACCCTGGCGATGTGTAGTTGTAGCTGTTCTACCCGGGCGGCTAACCGGCTAACCGCATCACTGAACTGGGCCATTTCGATCGCTGTCGGCGTCAGCAGCAATTCATCCTGCGCCAGCGCCGTGCCGCTTTGTTCCAGCGCACTAAGACGGCTACTGATATAACTTTGCAGCTGCGTCAGGGTTAGGGCAATTTTATGCGCCATGGCATCACCGACGTAGCCAGACAGGCTTTGCTGCCAGTCAGGGCTCAGTTTTTGAAAAAAGTGGCTATATTGCTGTGCTACCTGTATGTCGCCGTCAATTTGCAGCACATCGGCTTTAATCAGTCGGGTTAACTGGCTGGGATCACGTAACAAGCGCAGGCTGGCCAAATCAGTTGCAATCCGGCAATCTACGGCATCTTCATGCTGGTTAAATAAAATAGAATCCTGGCAGGCAGTTAACACTATGGTGGCCGGCCATTCTTTTAACCGGAATGCCAGTTGGCGGCCTTGTAACCGGGTTAAACTGGCTGCTGCTGCCGGGTCCATCGCGATCAGTCTGCTGCTGACTTTTTCTGCCAGGGCACAAAATAATTGCGGCAGCAGGGGCAGCATCAGAACTTGTATCCACGGTGTAAAGCAACGATGCCGCCAGTCAGATTATGGTAGCTAACTTCAGCAAAACCGGCGCTTTCCATCATGGCTTTTAACGTGTCCTGATCAGGATGCATGCGGATAGATTCGGCCAGGTATTGATAACTTTCTTTATCATTGGCCACCAGCTGGCCCATCGCCGGTAACAGTTTAAACGAATATAAGTCGTATACTTTACTCAGCCATTGCTGCTCTGGTTTGGAAAACTCCAGCACCAGTAAGCGGCCGCCCGGCTTTAATACACGAAAAATCGAGCGCAGTGCAGCATCTTTATCGGTAACGTTACGTAAACCAAAGCCAATACTGACAATATCAAAACTGGCATCGGCAAACGGCAGGGCTTCAGCATTGGCCTGCACATAGTCAATGTTATTGACCAGGCCCAGATCTCGTAATTTATCGCGGCCGACGCTTAGCATCGAGGCGTTAATATCAGCCAGTACTACCTTGCCTGTCGGGCCAACCCGTTTGGAAAATAAAGCGGTAATATCGCCGGTGCCACCGGCTAAATCCAATACCTGCTGGCCGGGACGCACACCGCTGCAGTCAATAGTGAAGCGTTTCCATAGCCGGTGAATGCCTAGTGACATCAGGTCGTTCATCAGATCATATTTGGCGGCAACCGAATGAAACACATTGGCTACCATAGACACTTTGTCGTCAGCGGCCACGGTTTTAAAGCCGAAGTGAGTGGTATTGCTGTTATGGTCGTTCATACTGCTGGCCTGTTGGCGGATTAATGCGGCTAGTGTAAAAGATTACGCTGTGTCCGCCAACTTATCTCGTTGCTTTTATGCCGGTTAAGCCGACAGCATAATTTCGCTGGCGACCTGATTGCGACCGCGTTGTTTCGCCAGTTGTAATACCTGAGCGGTACGGCCAAGAAACTGATACCAGTTTTCACGGTGCTGAAACAGGGAGACACCCAGTGAAATAGTAATTTTGGGCAGGGTAGTTTTATTGCGCGAAGACACAAAACGCAGTTTTTCCACACCGCGGCGCACCTGTTCGGCAATTTCGCTGGCGCTGCGCAGGTCGACATCGGGTAACAATATTAAAAATTCTTCGCCGCCGCTGCGTACCGGCAAGCCACTGCTTTGCACATAGCTGCTGATTTTACGGGCGACTTTTGTCAGGATGACATCTCCAATGGTCGCGCCATATTGCTGGTTAAAGCGGCTAAAATGATCCAGATTAATGGCAATGGCGGCTACGCGACGGCTGGGTTGCTCGCTAAACCACAGGTCGATTTGGTTTTGCATGGCAAATCTGTTGTATAGCCCGGTCAGCGGATCCAGCAGACGCTGCTGTTTGACCTGCTCAAGCTCCTGACGCAATTGATGGCTTTGCTGATGGGCCAGCAATAGTTGTTGTTTCAGTTGCTGCTGGCTGAGACGAAAATCTGTTGTTTGTTGATGCAACTGTTGTAACAACGGCACAGGTTGTTGCTTATCTGAGAATTGCTGCAGCTGATAAATGCCAACATCGAGCTGTTGTATATATTCGTCTACCTGCTCGGCGGCAACGTCGCTGTAGGCTGCCATCCTGCTGACCATGCTGGAGGCATCATTTAGCAATTGCTCTTGTTGTTTATTGGCCGGTGCTAAAAAACGGCTGTATAAATCTGCCATCACAAAATCGTCAAGCAGAGCTCTGGCAGCAAGTTTTTGTTCAATAACGTGGCATAACTCGGCGTTGTAGCCGCTGATATAGTCATAGCAAACGGCGTAGTTTACCGGATGAGCAGCCAAGCCGACGTGTTGTAAAAACGCCTTTACCTGGGCAGCTTTTTCACTTGCCTGTTGTAGTGAATCCTGGTACTTCATAAGGTCACATCTTACTCCGCTTACTGCCTTGCTATGGTATCGCAGCCTGAAGTTAACCCGCATAATACGCAAGCCATAGTACGCGAATATTTGCAGCTGGCAACAGCTGTTTTTCCCCGAAAGAACAGGCCGTTGAAAAATTCGGCATTTTGCTGTGCTATTTGTAACAGTGTTGTCAGACCGGCGGTTAAATTAAGTTTAACCGCAGCAGTTATGGGTTAAGTACGCTGTATTCTGTTGTTAAAGCCGTTACAATCGTGCTGGTGTAAACTGTGGGAATAAAAAAAATGAAACTGACCACTGGCTGTAAAGTATCTCTGGTATTGCTGACGATATTATTAACCGGTTGTGCGCAAACAACACAGCGTGCCGATCAGAATTTCAACGAGCTGGCAAGCCAGCTCTGGCGGGCCGAACAACAACTGACAGAGGCACCTGTAGCAGGCTTACTGGATATGTCACCGCAGGCGTTGCAGCAGCGGCAGCAACAACGCTTAAGTTGGCAAGCGCGGTTACAGCAGGTGTCTGTCGCCGGCTTGTCTGAACAAAATCAGATAAACCACGCCATTCTGAGTTACCGTCTGGCCAATGAGATTGATGAGTATAATTTTAATGCCCATCTGATGCCGCTGACCTCAGAAGCCGGTTTTCATACCAGCCTGGGTTTTTTACCGCAATACAGCCGTTTTACCAGTCTGGACGATTACAATAACTACCTTGGCAAGCTGGCCGCTATTCCGCGTTATATGCAGCAGCAAATCGACTGGATGACTCAAGGTCTCGCCATCGGCATGACGCAGCCTAAAGCTGTACTGAAAGGCTATGAGCAAAGTATCCTGTCTTATGTTGTTACAGCCCCGGCCGACAGCGTGTTTTACCGGCCCTTTAAGCAGCAGCCGGCCTTTATCGCTGATGCCGACTGGCAACTACTGGTCACACAGGCCCAGCAGCAAATCATGCAGGCCGTCAATCCGGCGTATCAGGCGTACTATCAGTTTTTTGTTGACAAGTATTTGCCCGGTGCCCGTGACAGCATTGCGGCCAGCGCCTTACCAAAGGGTGCAGCCTATTATCAGAACCGGTTACAGCATTACACCACCTTGCAACTGACACCACAGCAAGTGCATCAAATTGGGCTTGATGAGGTGAAACGTATCCGTGCAGAAATGCAGGCGGTGATTGATGGCCTGGGCTTTGACGGTAGCTTTGCCGACTTCGTACAGTTTTTACGAACCGATGCCCGCTTTTATGCGAAAACACCGGATGAACTGATGCGATATGCCGCTTATTTATCAAAAAAAGCGGATGCAGAATTGCCCAAGCTGTTTAAAACCTTACCGCGCACACCCTATGGTGTCGTGCCGGTACCGGCTGAAATTGCACCGAAATATACCACCGGCCGTTACTCCGGACCGTCGCGTAACGACCAGGCCGGCTTTTACTGGGTAAATACCTACCGGCTGGACCGGCGGCCATTGTATGAGATGGAAGCCTTAACATTGCACGAAGCGGTACCCGGCCATCATTTGCAGATTGCTCTGGCGCGCGAACAAGCCGAGCTACCGGATTATCGCCGCAGCTTTTATACATCGGCCTTTGGTGAAGGTTGGGGCCTGTACGCAGAGTATCTGGGGCTGGAAATGGGCTTTTATCAGGACCCTTATAACAACTTTGGCCGCTTAACCTATGAAATGTGGCGCGCTGCCAGATTAGTCGTGGACACCGGTATGCACAGCATGGGCTGGAGCCGGCAGCAGGCGATAGATTTTCTGGCGGCTAATACTGCCCTGTCGATGCATAATGTCACCACCGAAATCGACCGTTATATCAGTTGGCCCGGTCAGGCCTTGTCATACAAGCTGGGCGAAATTACCATTAAGCGTCTGCGGCAGGAAACAGAGCATGCGCTGGGCGAGCGTTTTAACGTGCGCGAGTTTCATGATGTTGTGCTGAACAATGGCAGTGTGCCGCTGGCTGTGCTGGAGCAGCAGATAAGTAACTATATAAAACAACAACAGCAATAATTGAAGATGTTGTCGGTATTACACAGTTAGCAGGAAATTAGCATGGTGTGGGCAGTTTTAATCGGCGTTTTGGTTGTTGTGCTGCTGTATATATTGTGGCAAATGGATTTGCTGGACAAAGCTAACAAGCGCTTAAAGCAGCAAATGGCTGCCCGCGAACAAGAGTTGTTGAAGCTGCAGCAAGCGGCATATCAGCTGGCTGAACAACAAAAAAACGTTTTACTACAGCAGTTGCAACAGGTGCCAGCTGCTACGGTGCTAAGCCCGGTAGAACTAAAAATGTGTCAGTTGCTGGTACAGACGTTACCTCTGCTGGTAAAAGAATGTTGTAGCAAAGCTATAACGCCGCAGCAGGTAATGAAAAGCCAAACGCAACGTTTACCCGACGGAGCACACCTGGCGTTGATGATGAAGCGCCACAACAGATTAACCACGCTGTGGCAAAACAACACCATGATGTCGCATTTGCAGTTGTGTACCGTGGCTGTGGCGCTGGCACAAGAGGAAACTCAGGCTAAGGCGGGGTAGGCCCCGCCATTACCTGCTTGCCGTGTAGTGGTGGATCAGTGTCTTAACATCACTTCTGGCTCGGTATTTATTTGTCCGTCCATATCAATAGCTGCCAGTTTAGCGCCGGCAGATAATACGGCCATACTGCCGTTAGTTTGGTGGCGTACAAACAGTAAGTCGTAACCAAAACGTTGTAACTCAGCGACAGAGAATTTCTGTGCCAGATTTAGATCGTCCCAGAAAAAATGTATATCCTTATCCATCTGGCGCCTTTCATCGTTCATAACAGGCTCCAACCATCAGGGATAACAGGTTTCAGGTGCAATCGGCTTTGCGGCTTAACTTAGCTGCAATATCGTTTGCCACTGCTCGGGTGTAACTGGCATAACAGACAGCCTGCTGCCCCTTTGAACCAAAGGCAGCTCATTGAGCTTAGCTGAGCTTTTAAGTTTGTCCAGCGTCACTATAGCGGGCAATTTTTCAACAAATACCAAATCTACAGCCACCCAACGTGGAAGCTGTTTGCTGGATTTTTCGTCAAAATAAGCACTTGCAGCATCAAACTGGCTGGGGTCGGCATAAGCTTCGCGCACAATGCGGGCTATGCCAGCTACTCCGATCAGTTTGCAGCTGGAATGATAAATAAACACCAAATCATCCTGTCGTACCTGATCACGCAACATATTACGTGCCTGATAGTTGCGTACGCCTTCCCAGACAACAGCGGTGTCGGGAGCGTTAGCAAAGTCATCTATACTGCACTCGCTGGGTTCTGTTTTAAATAACCAATACGCCATCTTTGCTGATCTCCGTGCTTTGCGGCAGAATAGCACGAGATATTCCGCAGATGTAACAGGAGAGTTGCGATGAGTCAGGTACTGAAGAATTTGCTGGGCTTGCTTAAACTGGAAACCATAGAGCAGGGCTTGTACCGCGGACCAAGCCAGGATTTGGGCTTTAAAGCGGTGTTTGGTGGCCAGGTAATGGGGCAGGCGCTGTCGGCCGCCAAGGAAACCATTGCTGAAGATCGCAAGGTGCATTCGTTCCACTCCTATTTTTTGCGCCCGGGGGACGCCGCTAAGCCTATTGTGTATGAAGTGGAAAATATCCGTGACGGTAAAAGCTTTAGTACCCGGCGGGTAAGCGCTATTCAATATGGTAAGCCAATCTTTTACATGACCGCCTCGTTTCAGGTTGAAGAAAGCGGTTTTGAACATCAGGACCTGATGCCGCAGGTGCCAGGGCCAGAGCAACTGGTGTCTGATTTAGAATTTTATCAGCAACATGCCGAACTGATCCCGGAGAGCTTGCGCAGTAAGTTTATCTGCGAAAAGCCAATAGAAATGCGGCCGGTAGATTTTCAGAATCCATTTAAGCCGCAGGTGAGCGCAGCTAAGCGTTATGTCTGGTTTAAAGCTAATGGCGCTATGCCGGATGATTTACGGGTGCATAAATATTTGCTGGCTTATGCGTCAGATTTTAACTTCCTGCCTACCGCCTTGCAGCCACATGGTAAGTCTTTTATGGCGCCCAATATGCAGGTGGCCACTATAGATCACGCCATGTGGTTTCATCAGGATTTCCGCTTTGACGATTGGTTGCTCTACGCAGTAGACAGCCCCAGCGCCTCAGGCGGCAGGGGGCTGGTGCGCGGTCAGTTTTATAACCGCGCTGGCAAGCTGGTGGCGTCGACCATTCAGGAAGGTGTGATCCGCGCTTACCCTACCAGCCGCTAAGGCGTGCTGGTAGGTAAAATGCTCTGAATACTCTGCAGCACCTCGTTACGTAACAGCAGACTGACGGTGTCGTTTAGCTGTTGCAAAGACGCTGTGCTGCTGACACGGCTATGCTGATCAGTCTGGCTGTAGCCGCAGTCTTTCAGGGCATTTAGTAAGGTGGCAAATAGCTGTTTGTCATAGTACTCAGGTGCATTAATGCCATGCAGTTGCAACAGCCGCTGTGCCAGCTGATGACTGTGTTTTTCCAGCTCAGCCCGGCTTTGCGGCCCCTGACTCTCCATCAGCTGCAGTACCATGGCATAACGCTGCAAGGTATGCTCGGCGTTATGCGCCAGCAGGCTTAACATAAAATACCCCTGGCTGTGCTGAGCCGGTGCACGGTATTTATCACCCTGTTGTTCGGCCAGGCCGCTGTCCAGCAGCTGTTGCACTACGGCAGCGCAATATTGCTCAACGTCTGGCAAATGTAAAAACAGCTCTTGCTGTAACAACGGATATAACTGACGCACTATGTGCTGCAATTCGCCGGCGCTGACATCACGCTGGTGCAAAATAGCGCTGGCAATAATAGCCGGCAGCATAAACAGGTGCAGCACATTATTGCGGTAATAGCTGAGCAAAATAGCGTTATCATCGCTAAGTTGAATTAGTTGACCAAAGCTATCGTTATGTTGGCTAACCTTTTGTAATTTCAAAGCATGATCAATAAGTTGCTCGGCGTTTTCTGCCGGTAGGGTGATCTGGTCAGTATAGGGTACTGCCCGTTGTAGCTGCAGGTAGAAGCTAATTTGCTGTGCCAGCTCGGCCCGGGTTAACACATGCTTGTCAGTCGCCAACAGGCATAGCGCAATAAGGTTGATACTGTTTAGCGCTGCGGCCTGGTTAATGCGCTGCATCATCTGCTGGGCCAGATCGGCCACCACTGGGTTTAGCCACTGTGGTTTTTGCACTTCCAGTGTGTCTATATCCTGTTTCCAGTCCGGTACCTGCTGGTTCAGATAGCTGTTCAGGGTTAACGGCTGGCCAAAATTAACATAACCATAGCCATAATCGCGCAGATTGCGGATGGCTTTTAATACGCCCCAAACCGATTCCTTTTGTTTACCGGAGCCTTTTAACTCACGCAGGTAAGTGCTCACTTCCATTACGTGTTCATAGCCTAAGTAAACCGGCACCAGCGTTACCGGCCGTTCTATACCACGCAACATGGATTGCAGAGTCATCGCCAGCATACCGGTTTTCGGTTGCAGTAAACGGCCAGTGCGGCTGCGGCCACCTTCCGAGTAGTATTTTATCGAATAACCCTTAGCAAATAGCTGGCACAGGTATTCGCGAAACACTGCCGAATACAGCTTGTTGCCGCTAAAGCTACGGCGGATAAAAAAGGCGCCGCCACGGCGGAATATCGGCCCGGCCGGCCAGAAATTAAGATTAATACCGGCTGCAATATGCGGTGGCACCAGGCCTTGCTGATAAATAACATAGCTCAGCAACAAATAATCCATATGGCTGCGATGGCAAGGCACATAGACGATTTCATGCCCTTTTTGCGCCAGATCGCGCAGCATGTCGGCATTGTTTACATTGATACCGGTGTAAAGCTTATGCCAGAGCCAGCGCAGCACGCGATCGCCAACCCTTAAGGTAGAAGCCCGGTAGTCGGCGGCAATTTCCAGTAGCAACTTACGCGCTTCGGCCCGTGCTGCACTGGTACTGATTTTTTTGCTGCGCGCTTCATCATCAATGGCTTTTTTCAGTGCCGGTGCCGCTAACAGAGCATTGAATAGCTGGGCGCGGTTAACCAGTTTCGGCCCGGTGGCCGCCAGGCGTTGCCGGTAAAAATGAAAGCGGGACATACGCAGCAGCTTATGTGCGGTATCCTGATCGGCACCGAACTGTGCCGCCATTTGTTGTAAGGAAACCGCCTTACTAAAACGCACCAGCGTGTGGCGCCCGGAAATTAATACGATCAGTAACTTTGCCAGCCAGTTTGGTGCATGGGCTTCGCCCAGCAGCCATTTAATGCTGTTTTCTTTGCCCGGCGCCCGGCCCCACAGCAGCGCAACCGGTACCAGCTGGGCATTCAGTGTCGGGTCGCTCAAATGTGCATGTAACAGCGCTTGCCCTTGTTCCAGAGCCAGGGTTTTACCGCGTTTAAACAATAGAGTATGCGGCTTTTCCAGAAACAAAGTGCGTGGGTGCGTGCTGCCATTTAACGTGACGCTGTCGGCGGGATCGGGCAGATGTAGGGCTGCACATATACGTCGTATCGCCGTCAGATCAGCGGCCGATTCGGTTGTGCAGATATAAAACAGTGGCCTGGATTGATCCAGTGCCAATTCGGCTATCGGCTGCTCAGGAACGACTTTGTACTTCAGCAGCGGCCACATTGGCCATTTTAACAGGGCTGCAAACAATTTTACCGACCGGAACATCGTTGTCCTTCCAAGATTCAAAGTTGCTAAGCATAACATGAGGCGCGGGTGTGGAAAAATGTTCGCCACGACAGAAACTTGCAATTATAGTTCACCTGTATATACTCACAGTATTCACTGTACAGGTAAACAGCACTATGAGACCTTTAACGCCACGGCAGGCCGAGATTCTGCAATTAATTAAAGACTACCAGCAAGATACCGGTATGCCGCCAACCCGGGCAGAAATTGCCCAGCAGCTTGGCTTTAAATCGGCTAATGCTGCAGAAGAGCATTTAAAAGCCCTGGCAAAAAAAGGGGTTATTGAAATGATGCCGGGTACGTCACGTGGTATCCGCCTGATGGACAATGCCCAAAATGATAGCGAAGAAGAGGCCGGTTTGCCGTTAATTGGCAAGGTTGCCGCGGGCCAGCCAATATTGGCAGCAGAGCACGTACAGGACCACTATAAAGTAGACGCTAACCTGTTTAAACCGCATGCCGATTTTTTGCTGCGGGTTCAGGGCATGAGTATGCAGGATATTGGCATACTGGACGGCGATTTGCTGGCAGTGCATAAAACCAGCCAGGCCCAGCCCGGGCAGGTAGTAGTAGCACGGGTAGATGACGATGTTACTGTTAAGCGCTTCCAGCGCGATGGTAATACCGTGCTGCTGCAAAGCGAAAATAAAGATTTTAATGTGATTAAAGTTGACTTGCGCGCCCAGCATTTTGCGATTGAAGGCTTGGCTGTAGGCGTGATTCGCAACGGAAGCTGGTTATAATTTGTACTAAGCTCAATAAGTTAATTGTTAAAAAGCGCTGGTATGACCACTGAGGTTTGCCGGCGCTTTTGCTATTTAGGGGTTTACACTGAGCCGGATTTGGATAATTCTTAGGCTGAAACTGATTAAATAATAACAACAGAGTCAGTTCTGGCTTCAGCGCTAGCCTCGAAGCCAACACTTACAATAACAATAATAAACTGATGAAACTTCAGACATAGGTTCGGTGTGGGTGAGTAAGAACCGTGTAGTACTGTGCGCTTAGTTTCTGCAGTTTGCTTTGCAAAATGACAGAGGAGAAGTCCAGTGACGAAAACGCGTTGTCTTCGTTGGTCGCTGCCAACCCTGCTTTTAGCTGCAACAGCTAATGCAACGGATATGCCCCTGAATATGACTCAGGGCGTAACGGAAATCAGTCAGCAGGTTTACCAGCTGCATATGACGATTTTCTGGATCTGTTGTGTAATTGGTGCAGTGGTGTTTGGGATCATGTTTTGGTCCATAGTTCGACACCGGAAAGCGCGCGGAGTGCAGCCAGCCCAATTTCATGAAAGTACCAGGGTAGAAATACTCTGGACCGCAATACCGGTAGTAATACTGATTATTATGGCCATTCCGGCCACCAAAACCCTGATTGCTATGGAAGATACGACAGAGGCTGATGTCACTGTGCTGGTTACCGGCTCACAGTGGAAATGGCATTACAAATATCTTAATCAGGACGTTGAGTTTTACTCGTTACTGGCAACGCAAAAAGAGCAAATAAACAACAAGTTTACCAAAGGCGAAAACTACCTGCTGGAAGTTGACCGGCCTTTGGTGATCCCGACCGGCAAAAAAGTGCGCTTTCTGATGACATCCGATGACGTTATCCACTCCTGGTGGGTACCGGCCTTTGCGGTGAAAAAAGACGCTAACCCCGGTTTTATCAATGAATCCTGGACCAAAGTAGATCAGCCCGGTGTTTACCGTGGCCAGTGCGCTGAGCTGTGCGGTAAGGACCATGCTTTTATGCCGATAGTTGTGGTAGCTAAAACCCCGGCAGAATATGACGCCTGGCTTAACGCTGAGCAACAACGTATAGCCAAAGCGAAAGCCGAAGAGCAGGAACTGCTGGCGATGAACATGAGCATGGATGAGCTAATGGCGGTGGGTGAGCGCACTTACATCGCCCATTGCGCGGCCTGCCATCAGCCCAATGGTGAAGGTCTGGCGGGCATTTTCCCGGCGTTAAAAGGCAGTGCCCTGGCACTACATGATAAAGCTGGCCATATCGACGTCGTGCTAAACGGCAAAGCCGGAACAGCCATGCAGGCCTATGGCAAACAGCTGAGTTTAAAAGAGCTGGCGGCGGTAATTACTTACGAGCGCAACGCCTGGGGTAACAATACCGGAGAACTGGTGCAGGCCGCAGATGTGCATGCAGCAGCGCAAGGTAAAGGGGAATAAGGATGAGTGCAGTAGTTAACGATCATGAACATGATCACGAGCATCATGACCATAAGCCCAGCGGTATAAAGCGCTGGCTGTACACCACCAACCATAAAGACATCGGTACTATGTATCTGGTGTTTGCGCTGGTAATGTTTTTTATCGGCGGCGCAATGGCCATGGTGATCCGGGCAGAATTGTTTCAGCCTGGTATGCAATTTGTTGAACCCAACTTCTTCAACCAGATGACCACAGTGCATGGTCTGATCATGGTATTTGGTGCGGTTATGCCGGCCTTTACCGGTTTAGCCAACTGGATGATCCCGATGATGATTGGCGCGCCGGATATGGCATTGCCACGAATGAACAACTGGAGCTTCTGGATCCTGCCATTCGCGTTTTTAATCCTGCTGATGTCGCTGTTTATGCCTGGCGGTGGCCCCAGCTTTGGTTGGACATTTTATGCGCCACTATCAACAACATACAGTGGCGACAGCACTGCTTTGTTTGTGTTTTCTGTGCACATTATGGGTATATCGTCGATAATGGGCGCGATTAACGTCATCGTGACCATTTTCAACCTGCGTGCACCAGGCATGACCTGGATGAAAATGCCGTTGTTCGTCTGGACCTGGTTAATTACAGCGTTTTTGCTAATTATGGTGATGCCGGTGTTGGCAGGTGTCGTTACCATGGTATTGACCGACAAGTACTTTGGTACCAGCTTTTTTGATGCTGCCGGTGGCGGCGACCCGGTGCTGTTTCAGCATATTTTCTGGTTTTTTGGTCACCCTGAAGTGTACATCATGATACTGCCAGCGTTTGGCATAGTGTCGGCGATAGTGCCAACCTTTGCCCGTAAACCGTTATTTGGCTATGCCTCTATGGTATATGCCACGTCCAGTATCGCGCTGCTGTCATTTTTGGTGTGGGCGCACCACATGTTTACTACTGGTATGCCGGTGGCCGGGGCCTTGTTCTTTATGTACTGCACCATGCTTATAGCCGTGCCAACCGGGGTAAAAGTGTTTAACTGGGTAGCGACGATGTGGCGCGGTGCTATGACCTTTGAAGTGCCAATGATGTTTGCGCTGGCGTTTATCGTGCTATTTACCATCGGCGGTTTCTCCGGGCTTATGCTGGCTATTACGCCGGCAGACTTCCAGTATCACGATACCTACTTCGTGGTGGCGCATTTCCACTATGTGCTGGTAACCGGTGCAGTGTTCTCCATTATTGCCGCAGTATATTACTGGCTGCCAAAATGGACCGGCCATATGTACGATGAAACGCTCGGCCAGTGGCATTTCTGGTGTTCGCTGATTTCGGTTAACTTGTTGTTCTTCCCGATGCACTTTGTCGGGCTGGCGGGTATGCCACGCCGGATCCCGGATTACGCGCTGCAATTTGCCGACTTTAATGCCTTTATCAGCATTGGTGGCTTTTTATTCGGCGCCTCGCAACTTATATTCGTCTGGGTACTGGTGAAATGTGCCCGTGGCGGCGAGAAGGCGACAGCGCAGGTGTGGGAAGGTGCAGAAGGCCTGGAGTGGCAAGTCGCTTCACCGGCGCCTTACCATACTTTTGACACACCGCCGGTGATTAAGTAGGAGCACGTTATGGCACTGAAGCATAAGCCACTAACTTTTAAACTGGCCGTTACTGCTCTGGCTATGTTTGGCTTTGGTTTTGCTTTGGTGCCGCTGTATGACGTGTTTTGTGATCTGACCGGATTAAACGGTAAAACCGCGGCTACCGCAGCCACGGCCGAGGCGGCACAAATTGATCTTAGCCGTCAGGTGGTGATTGAATTTATCGCCCGGCCGAACAAGCAAATGCCCTGGCTGTTTAAACCGGAAGTGACCCGCATGACAGTGCACCCGGGTGAAATTCATATTATGAATTACCTGGCAGAAAACCCGACCAGCCGCATGATTATAGGTCAGGCTGTGCCGTCGGTATCACCCGGTCAGGCCGCATTATACTTTCACAAAATAGAGTGTTTTTGCTTTACCCAGCAGCAGTTGGCGGGCGGTAAAAACATGCTGATGCCGTTACAGTTTTATGTGGATCCGGCACTGCCGAGCCAGTTTAGTACCATCACGCTGTCGTACACCTTATATGACGTAACCAGCGCTTGGACCGGCGACAGTGCAGAGCCATCCCAACTTGGGGAATAACATGAATAAAACCTATGAAAAATACTATGTTCCCGCCCAGAGCCCATGGCCGATAGTCGGTGCCGTGGCGCTGTTTCTAATTGCTTTTGGTGCAGGCACTTTTGTTAATGAAGTAACCAAGCAACAACCGGGTTTCGGTGGCTATATGCTGGCGGCCGGCTTTGTGGTGTTGATCGTGATGTTGTTTGGCTGGTTTAAAAATGTCATAGATGAATCGATGAGTGGTTTGTACAGCGCGCAAATGGATCGCTCGTTCCGACAGGGTATGAGCTGGTTTATCCTGTCTGAAGTGATGTTTTTTATGGCGTTCTTCGGTGCCTTGTTCTACGGTCGGGTAATAGCGCTGGATTGGCTCAGCGGTGGCAGTAACAACGCCATGACGTTTGAAATACTCTGGCCAAGCTTTGAAGCCATGTGGCCCTTGTTAAAAACACCGGGTGGTATTGAGACTCAGGCCATGCCAGCCACCGGTTTGCCGCTGATCAACACGGCTATACTGGTCATCTCGTCTATTACGCTGCACTTTGCCCACACCGGGCTGGAACAACAAAAACGCGGCCAGTTAAAACTGATGTTACTGATCACCTTGCTGTTGGGTGCTACGTTCCTGAGTTTACAGGTGTATGAGTATATTCACGCATACCGTGATCTGGGTTTAACGCTGGCGTCGGGTTTTTATGGCAATACCTTTTTCCTGCTAACCGGCTTTCACGGCATGCACGTAACACTGGGAGCGATAATTTTGCTGTTTGTGTTTCTCCGCGTGTTAAAAGGCCACTTTACGCCGGAAAAACACTTCGCGTTTCAGGCTGCAGCCTGGTACTGGCACTTTGTTGATGTAGTCTGGCTGTGTCTGTATGTGTTTGTCTATGTCATCTAATAGTTAGTAAGGTCTGGGGTTCGGTTCAATGAGCCCCAGTGCCTGAGCGATAAAGATCAACACTAATACCAGGGCGGAAAACAACACTCGCCGGCCAAGATAGCGCGACATTTTTACACCAGGCTGCGGTTGCCTGACCATCACCAGCCCGGCACGGAACAAATTAAAAATAATAAAAAGTAGTAGTGCGATGACAATAAGTTTAAGCAACATCTGCAACAGGCTCCGGAGTTTGATTGATGCGCATTAAGCTGGCACAGCAGGTTTTTGCGCTGAATAAACTGTGGCTACTGCTAACTTTGACTGCTTTTGCCATATTAATCAACTTGTCCTGGTGGCAGCTAAACCGCGCTGACGCCAAGAGCGCACAATTAGCCCGGCTTGCACAATTGCAGCAGGCAGGTGCCCTGCAACCCGCGCAACTGGCATTACTCGCGGCGACCGATATTGATGCCGCGCCGCTACAAGGTCAGGCGTACTGGTTGGCACCTTACATCTGGCTGTTGGATAACCAGATTGTGCAGGGGCAGGTAGGCTATGACGTTATAGTTCCGGTGCAGGCGGACGGTTTAACCCAGCCGTTGCTGGTTAACTTAGGTTGGCTGGCGGCACCACAGCGGCGTGACAGCTTGCCTGAGGTAAGGATACCTGCGCAGTTTGCCTTGGATGGTTTGTTACGCACTAAAGTTGATGGTTTACTGCTACTGGGGCAAAACGCGGAAGACAGCGGGCAGTGGCCGATGCGCATTCAGCAAGTGAACTATGCCCAACTATCTGAGCAAAGCGCGCTGTCATTGTTTCCGGCGCTGTTATATCAACATAGCGGCACTGACTTCAGGCCACATTATCAGCCGGTAGTGTTATCGCCGGAAAAACATCGCGGTTATGCACTACAGTGGTTTTTACTTGGTATTGCTGTACTGGGTGTTGCACTGGCAGCCAGTCATCAGGGAAAAGCAAAATATGAATAAGAAGAAATTTCTGTGGTTATTTGTGCTGTGCTGCGCGCTACCTTTACTGGCAGCCAAGCTGGTGTTGGAATTTGGCTGGTTTAACCGGGGGGTATCAAGCCAGGGCGAGTGGCAAAAAACCGAGCTGTTTCTGCTCGAAGCGACGGCGGAAAAAGCGCATTGGCGTATTGGCGTGATGCCGGCGGCGGAGTGCAGCAAGTTGTGTCTCGGAGCCTTGCATACTGTGCAGCAGCTCTATGTCGGCCTGGGCCGTAAGCAAACACAGGTGCAACCGGTGTTTATCAGCAGCGGCGCGATGGCCAGTGGCTTTTCATCTTTTATGCAGCTGCCGGCATTACATGAAGTACCGGCAGACTTACACGATAAGATATTACTGATCGATCAGCAGGGGCTGGTGTTACTCAGCTATCCGATGCCGGCCGCTGAGGCTGATATGGCTACCACAGCCAAAGCCATCCGTCAGGATTTACTAAAATTACTTAACTACGACCGGACCAGCGTATGAAAACACAACAGTGGCTGGCGACTATCGCTATTTTCCTTACTATGGGTGTGATCTTACTCGGTGCTTACACCCGGTTGACTGATGCCGGTTTAGGCTGTCCGGACTGGCCTGGCTGCTACGGCTTTTTTAAGGTGCCACAGCAAGAGCATCATGTTGCGGCAGCACTGCAAGCCTTTCCCGAGCGGCCGCTGGAGCCACACAAAGCCTGGAACGAGATGATCCACCGCTACTTTGCCGGCAGTCTGGGCTTGCTAATTGCAGCGATGTTTTTCATTGCCTTGTTTCGCCGCCATAACAGCAAGATACTGCCATCTGTGTTGCTGGCACTGGTGGTATTTCAGGCCGCGTTAGGCATGTGGACAGTCACGCTGAATTTGCTGCCATTAGTGGTCATGGGGCATTTACTCGGTGGCTTTAGCTTACTGAGTTTACTGGCAGTTTATTGGTTGCGCTTACATCCGCAGCATCGGGTAGCGCAGCCCCAGCCGCTATCGTTAAAGCCGCTGGCACTGTTGGCAATAGCGGTATTAGTGGTGCAAATAGCGCTGGGAGGCTGGACCGCCGCCAACTATGCCGCGCTGGCTTGTATTGAATTGCCGGTATGTGAAGCGGGTTGGCTGGCACGGCTGAATATCAGTGAAGCCTTTGATTTGCACTTGGGCCATGCTGACTATGAATATGGTGTGATGTCTGCCGAAGCGCGGCAAACCGTACATGTGTTCCATCGTCTGGGCGCAGCGCTGACCTTGGTAGTGTTGGCGCTGTTTTTGTGGCAGTTATGGCGCAAAGCGACCGACAGCCGGTTACGCAAGCTGGCGGTTGCAGCGGCCACGCTGTTACTGACGCAATTTACCTTAGGGGTGTTAAATGTCGCCCTGCACTTACCGCTGGCCAATGCGGTAGCGCATAACTTTGTTGCTGCCAACTTGCTGATGTTATTGGTTATTATCTATATGCAGCTGCGCAGTGGCCGTAGCAGGGAGGCCGTATGAGTACAGTGACTAAAGCCAAAGCTATGTCTGCCAGCGGCCGTGATTATCTGGAGCTGACCAAGCCTAAAGTCGTGGCATTGTTGGTGCTAACGGCCTGGGTTGGCATGATGCTGGCGCAACCGGGTTTACCGGATTTGCTGAAGTTATTTGCCGCGACTGCCGGTATTGGCTTGTTATCGGCAGCCGCGGCGGCGGTTAATCATGTGGTCGATCAGCGGATAGATGCACAAATGGCGCGCACCTATAGCCGGCCGGTGGCAAAAGGGCGTATCAGCCCATTGCAGGCTGCCAGCTTTGCCGTGGCACTGGCGGTTACCGGCTTTGTGATTCTTTATGCGCTGGTCAATGCCTTAACGGCCTGGCTGACGCTGGCCAGTTTGTTTGGATATGCAGTGGTATACACCATGTTTTTAAAGCGTGCCACACCACAAAATATTGTCATCGGTGGCCTGGCTGGCGCTATGCCACCTTTATTAGGTTGGACCGCCATGACGGGCGATATCCATGGCCACGCGCTGTTGTTAGTGATGATTATTTTTACCTGGACGCCACCGCATTTCTGGGCGTTGGCAATACACCGCCGCGATGACTACGCCAAAGTCAATATGCCAATGCTGCCGGTAACGCATGGTATTGAATTTACCAAAAGCGTCATTTGCCTGTACACCGTAATACTGTTTCTGGTGTGCCTGATGCCATATCTGGTCGGCATGACCGGTGCTATTTATCTGCTGGGCAGTGCCGTACTTAACTTACGCTTTATGCAATATGCCTGGAAACTCAAGCTGCAAAGCGATAACAGCTCAGCCATGGCAACCTTTAAGTTTTCTATAGTGCATCTGATGGTATTATTTCTGCTTCTGCTGGTAGATCATTATTTTAAGGTAGCGCCAATCTATGTTTCGTAATCTGGCTTATTTGTTCTTAGTGCTGGCGGCATTGGCTGGCGGCGTGATGTTGTATCAGTGGTCGCAGCTAAGTGCTGAGCCTAAGCAGGCGCTGGTGTATCCGCAGCCCAGAGTACTAGCCGACTTTCAACTGACTGATCAGCATGGCGAAATGGTTAATCGGCAACGTTTGTATGGCCAGTGGACACTGGCCTTTGTTGGTTACACCTACTGCCCGGATATTTGCCCGTTAACGCTGGCTAAACTGGCCGGCTTGCAGCCAGAGCTGGCAACACAGCTGCCGGAACCGCTAAAAGTGTGGTTTATCTCGGTTGATCCCAAGCGCGATACAACAGAAAAGCTAAACGAGTATGTCAGTTACTTTAATCAACCAGCGGTAATAGGTATGACAGCCGGCCATGACCAGCTGTTTCCGTTTGTGCGCCAGTTAGGCTTAATGTATGCGCTTAGTGGCAGTACCGATACCGACTATCTGGTTGATCATAGTGCTTCAGTGGTGCTGATTAACCCGCAGGGCCAGCTGGTCGCCATGTTTAAGCCACCACTTGAAGTTGGAAAACTGCCGATACTTGACTCAGAGCAAATGCTGGCCGATTTCCCACTGGTACTGCGCAAACTTAAGGCTGGTTAAGCCAGGGCTGCGAATACCAGTAAAAATAGCCTTTTTTGCTTAGTGAAGGTGCGGTGCAGTTATAACGGCTGCGGCCCTTTGCTAAAGGTTTAGCGGCGCTTACCCTAAAGGTGGTGTCGTTAAGCCACTCGGGTTTAAGCACTTCAGACCCGGCAAAGCATTGCAACTGGGTGCGGCTAAAATCTGTGACCTGCAATGACAGGGTTAGCAGAGGCGGATTAACACCCTGTAATAGCGGATCCACGCCGTGATAATCGCTAATATTAAATGCCAGAGTACGCAGTTTTTGCGCCAGATCGTTTAAATCTGCATAGCGGCCGGCTGCCGGAAACCGTGGCAAGCGGGTTAGCACGCTGTTATTGCTCACCGCACCGGAGTGCTGACCAATACCAATAAAACCGAGTTCGCTAACCAGTTGTTCCAGCGCAGTACTGTATTCGCCATACGGATAGGCCAGCCATTGATGGCGTTGGCCGGTTACCTGTGCAATTTTATCTTCAGCTGCCAGTATGCTTTGCCGCATCCGCGTTAGCCATTGCTGTTCCGTTTCGTTTGCTTCTGGCGCAGCCATATGTTCGTGCCACATAGCATGGTTGGCGACCAGCACGCCATCGTCAGACATCTGTTTTATCTGCTGCCAGGTCAGTAAAGGGCCATCGCCTTTATCAATGCTGCCGGGGCTGATAAAGATGGTATAAGGATAACCAAACTGCTGCAAAATAGGGTGGGCGGTAGTGAAGTTATTTTCATAGCTGTCATCAAAGGTAATCACCACGGCATTGTCTGCCACTGCAGTCCCTTCGCGCAGTTGTTTAATTAACAAATCCAGGCCTATCACCTGAAAGTCGTTGTCTTTTAAATACTGTAAATGACCGCGCAGTTCATCGGCGGTAACGCTGGTAGACCTGGGGGTGTCGCTGGCTACATGATGATAAATCAACATCACCGCTGCCTGCGCCGGAAATAACAGGCTAAGCAGTACAGAGTAGAAAAGGATTAACGACTTCATTGATATCGGCCTGCCGGTGAATAAAAACAAGCCGTTTTATAACACAGGCAGGCAGAAAAGGCAGCTGATGTCAGCGCACAAGACTTAGTAGTACGAATGTTCGCCGCGCTGGTGCTCAGTGATATCACGCACGCCAGACAACTCACCGCTAAAGCGGTTTAGCAGTTCTTTTTCGATACCTTCTTTAAGCGTTAAATCGACCTGAGAGCAACCGTTGCAACCACCGCCAAATTGCAATACTGCGACTCCGTCGGGTGTCAGCTCCATTACACTAACCCGGCCACCATGGTTGGCCAGTTGCGGATTAATTTCGCTGTCGATAACGTACTGCACCCGCTCGATTAAAGAAGCGTCGTCATTCACCTTACGTACTTTGGCGTTCGGCGCTTTTAACGTTAGCTGTGAGCCCATCTGATCGGTGACAAAATCAATTTCTGCGTCAACTAAAAACGGCTGGCTTTCCTGATCCACTACCGCATCAAAGCCGGTGAAATTTAATTTTAAATCGGTATCTTCAACTGCATCGGGTGGGCAATAAGATACACCACACTCAGCCTGCGCTGTGCCTGGGTTGACCACAAACACCCGAATGTGGGTGCCGGTGGGTTGTTTTGCCAACAGCTTGGCAAAGTGTTGTTGTGCCTGTTCTGAAATGCTGATCATAAGAGTACCTGACTAAATCACTAGGTTAATGGCTATGATACTCTTCCCGCTGCTGCCTTGCCAGCCCTGCTTGAGTTTTGCCCCAGTTATGGCTAACGTAGCCGCAGCAAAGAGGAACGATAACAATGAAGAAATATCTTGCGCTGGTACTGCTGTTAGCCAGCTACCACCTTACTGCTGATACTAAATATGTGCCGGCAGTGGCTAATTCAACCCTGCCGACGCCACAACAGGTATTGGGTTTCAATGTTGGACAATGGCATGCCCGTCATGATCAGATCCAACGCTATTTTGAACTGCTGGCGCAACAAAGCGGCCGCGCTCAGCTTGAGGTCATCGGCTACAGCCATGAGCAACGGCCATTGCTGCAGTTGGTGATTTCGTCCGAGCAGAACTTACAGAGACTGGAGCAAATACGCCAGCAACACCTGGCTGCAGCCCGGCAGGGCAAAGAGCGGGCTGCCGATGCGCCGGTAATAATCTGGTTGGGTTATAGCGTACATGGTAACGAACCCAGTGGCGCTAATGCAGCCCTGCTGGTTGCCCAGTATCTTGCTGCTGCCAACACAGACGAAGTACGTACCTGGCTGGATAACGCCGTTATTTTACTGCAACCGGTATTAAACCCGGACGGCCATGATCGTTTTGCGCTTTGGGCTAATATGCATAAAGGTGCGGCACCGGTAGCCGATCAGCAGCACCGGGAACACAACGAACCCTGGCCAAATGGCCGCCCCAATCATTACTGGTTTGATTTAAACCGTGATTGGTTGCTGTTACAACACCCGGAAAGCCGTGCCCGTATCGCCCAGTACCAACAATGGCTGCCGAATGTAGTTGGCGATTATCATGAGATGGGCACTAACAGCAGTTACTTTTTTCAACCGGGCATTCCCAGCCGTAATTATCCACTGACACCCAAGCGTAACTTTGAACTAACCAGCGCTATTGCACAGTTTCATGCTGTTGCGTTTGACCAACAGGGCCAGCTGTATTACACCAAAGAGAGCTTTGATGATTTTTACGTTGGTAAAGGATCGACCTATCCCGATGTGCAGGGCAGTGTCGGTATTTTGTTTGAGCAGGCCAGCAGTCGTGGTCATTTGCAAGACAGTATTAATGGCCCGCTTAGCTTTGCTGCAACAGTGCAAAATCAGCTGACGGCTTCTTTATCCACCATACGTGGAGCGGTAGCGAAGCGGACAGAATTATTAAGTTACCAGCAAGAGTTTTATCGCAGCGCCTTACAGCAGGCTAAAGCAAGCCGGGTTAAAGGCTATATGCTGACCGAGAGTGCTGATAGCAGCCGGTTAGCCGCGTTATTGGACTTATTGCAGCGTCACCATGTTGAGGTATACCAGTTAAATCGGGACTGGCAGGACGACAACAACAGTTATCCGGCGGCGAGCAGCTACTATGTGCCGCTGCAACAGCCGCAGTACCGGCTGATAAAAGCGATGTTCAGCACCGAGAAAAATTTTAATGACAACACTTTCTATGACGTGTCGGCCTGGACTTTACCCTATGCCTTTAACATTGCTTTTACGCCGTTAAACCGCGAACCGGCCGCCTCGGCACTGACGGATAGCTGGCCACAGCCGGTCAGGGCAGCGCAATTGAGTAAAGGCGCCTATGCCTACGCGTTTAACTGGCAAGATCAACAGGCGCCGCTGCTATTACAGGCGTTATTAGAAGAGAAACTGGTTGTGCGCGCTGCAATGAACGATGTTGTGGCACAGACCGCAAACGGCCAGGTTAGCCTGCAGCGTGGCGCTATGCTGATTGCTGCCGGATTGCAGACTGAAGCCGACTGGTTTAGCCGTTTACAACGTCTGCAGCAGCGCTTTAATTTGCCGGTTTTTGCCATAAACAGCGGCCTGGCGGCCAGCGGCAGTGACTTGGGCAGTCATCAGTTTGCACCGGTGCATCTGCCGCAGGTATTGTTGATAGCCGGGCCTGGTGTCAGTTCTACAGAAGCCGGCGAAGTCTGGTATAACCTGGAACGTTTAGCCGGTGTATCACCGTCAATGGCTGAGCCTGGCCGTTTGACTAAACTGGACCTGAGCCGCTACAGCCATATTATTTTGCCTGATGGTAATTACAGCAGTTGGCATGACGCAGAGACCGCCGCACTGAAAAGCTGGGCAGAGCGCGGTGGTGTATTGTGGGGACACAAGCGCGGCGCAGCCTGGCTGGCAAAAAGCGGCTTATTAAGCGCTGGCGTGTGGCAGGGTGATGAAATGACCAGCTTGATCCCGTCAGATAATCTGAGTTATGAAGATAAGGAACTGCTGGCCGGCAAGCAGCGCATCGCTGGTGCCATTTATCAGGCCGAACTGGATTTATCTCACCCGTTAACCTTTGGTCTGACACGGGACACCCTGCCGGTGTTTAAAAACAGTACCTTGTTGCTGCAACCGGCAAACCAGCCCTTTATCAATGTCGCGCTATATAGCAGAACTCCGCAGTTAGCCGGGTACACCGCAGCAGAGTATGTACCGCGCATCAGCCAGTCTGCAGTTTTGCTGGCGCACAATATCGGTAAGGGCAGAGTGATTGCCATGACGGACAATCCGGTATTCAGGGGCTACTTCTACGGATCCAGCCGCTTGCTGGTTAATGCCTTATATCTGGGGCGCAATTTTAACAGCGTGGCCGACGCCGATTAAGTTAGCGTGGTTACCGCCACTGTCCACAAACTGATGCGCCGCACGCCGTGGCGGCGCAGCAAACGGCAAATTTCATTGGCGGTAGCACCTGTGGTGACTACATCATCTACCAAGGCCAGGTGTGACGGCAGGCTGATGGTGGTATTAAGTGTAAAACTGTGGCGTAAATTGCGCTGGCGCTGCTTGCGGCTTAAGCCGACCTGTGCTGATAAATGCCGGCTTTTCTGTATCACGTGCAGCAGTGGTAGCCCTAATTGTTCTGCTGCCGCCTGAGCTAACAGCTGCGCCTGATTAAAGCCACGTTTACGTTGCCGGGCCTTGTGCATTGGCACATAGACAATGGCGTCAGGTAGGGTTTGGCCTGTCGTTGTCAGCTGAGCCAACAGCGCGGCAAATTGCAGTTGCAGCAAGTCGCCGGCGGCATCGTCGGTAAAAAATTTCCAGCGCTGTAGCCAGTGGCGATAGGGGTGTTGGTACAGGCTGACACTGAGTAACTGATCAAAGCGCGGTTTCTTCAGACCCTGCGCTACCTGTGGCAGCCAGAGTAAGTTGTAATGACACAGCGCATAAGGTAATTGCGGTAATGCCGACTGGCAATCGGTGCAAAGCTGGTGTGTCGCGCTTTGCACCGGTAAACTGCACCACAAACATGACGATGGCATTAACCAGTGCCAGCCTTGCTGCAACAGACGGATTGCGGAAAATGGCAAATTAACATCCGTATTAATTAACATTTTAATTACTATGACAGACAAAAGCGTTGCCGACAAACCCACGCTGGTGCTTTTACATGGCTGGGGTGTAAATCAGGGCGTTTGGCAAAGCATCTGCCAGAACTTGCCTGCTACAACCACAGTGCTAACCCCCGACTTGCCGGGCTTTGGTAAAGCGCTACAGTTTCCACCGGCCTATACTCTGGATGCGGTATGTCAGCAGCTGGCCGCTCAGATCCCGGATGGCAGTGCTGTGTGTGGTTGGTCGTTGGGTGGTTTAGTCGCTCTGGCGTTAGCCCGGCGTTACCCGCACAAGGTACGACAACTGGCGCTGGTGGCGGCTTCGCCCTGTTTTTTGGCTCAGGCAGACTGGCCGGGCATGGCGCCCGCTGTGATGCAGCAATTTGGCCAGGCTTTAACCGCTAACCTGCAGCAAACTATTGAGCGCTTTTTAGCCATCCAGGCCATGGGCAGTGACAGTGCCAGGGCCGATACCAAAACGTTGAAACAGGCCATTATGGCTTACCCTCAGGCCCAGCCACAGGCGGTTGCTGCGGCATTGAACCTGCTACGTGACAGCGATTTACGCGCTGAGTTTGCTGCTTTAACGATACCATTGGCCGGCATTTTTGGCCGGCTCGACTCGTTAGTGCCGGTAAAAGTAGTGGAACAGCTACAGCAATTGCAGCCACGAGGCTGTTTTACCATATTGCCACATGCCTCGCATGCGCCCTTTATTTCGCATCCGGCAGCATTTTTAGCCTGGCTGCAGCACTGGCTAAGTCCTTCTGGTAGCAGTAATAATGCTGCTTAAAAGCATTTAGCCTAAAGCAAAGCTTCACAAAACGTGGTTTTTGGTTAATAATTAGCCAATATTTGCTAAGGTTAGCGGAGTTGTATTATGAACATTCAATCTGCATCGTATTCCGGTCTGCAGGGCTTACAGCGAGCCAGCGCCGGTGTGACCGAAGCTACGCTGGATATCAACCGTCAGACGCAGGCCAGCCAGCAAGCCCGGCAGGAACAGAGCCAGCAAAATGTGGCCCAGCAGAATGCTGTGCAGCAAAATGAAACCCAACAAGCTGTCGCAGCGGCAGATAACAGTGCGCAAACCCGTACGTTGCAGGCCCCGCCGCAGCCAGAGTTGACTGATAGCCTGGTACGGCTGAACTCTGAAGAACGTAATGCGCAGGCTAATGTCAGATCTATCCAGACCGCCGATCAGGTGCTGGGCTCTGTGATTGATATTCGCGTTTAAACGCTATGCTGGTATCAAATTATCCTAATGTCAGTATTAACACTGCTAACCCGCCAACAGAGATGGCGCGGCGCGATGCGCTGCGTCGCGATTTATTTGAACCGGTAAAAGAAAGCAGTGCCAGTGGTGCAGAAAAGCCAATACTAACAGACGATAAAAGCCGTTCAGCAGCTGCTGCTAACGGTTCAGTGCAGTTATACAATGCCAATGGTAAAGAAACAGAAACGCCGCAGGCAATTGAAGGCCGTGGTGAACAGGGTTCGGATAAGCAAGACGGTGAACAGGGCCAGCGCGAACAGCAGGGCGAACCTCAGTCAAATAGGCGGCAGCAGCAGGCAGAGCAGCTGGAGCAACAGGAAATCCGTGAGCTTAGCGCCCGTGATTTGGAAGTGAAAGCCCATGAACAAGCCCATGCGGCTATAGGCGGCCGCTATGCCGGCGCGCCCAGTTACTCATATGAACGTGGGCCGGATGGTAAACAGTATGCCGTTGCCGGCGAAGTACAAATCGATATTGCGCCGGTAGCCGGCGATCCTCAGGCGACAGTGCAAAAAATGCAGCAGGTACGGGCTGCCGCTTTAGCACCAGCCGAACCGTCAGCCGCCGACCGTCGTATTGCCGGTGAAGCGCTGCAACGGCAAATGCAGGCACAGGCAGAGCTGGTACAGCAAACCTCCGGGCCAGACACAGCAAATAAAACTGCAACCCAAGCTAGCGCAGATAGTGATGCGACGGCCGACAGTAATAACAACGACGGTTTTGCCGGGCAAGTTGCACAAACTGAGATAAGCTACAGGGTGGCAGACGACACTGCCAGTACTACCCCAGTCTACCCGCAACGCGATACGCTGGCTGAAACAATGCAAATGCAGCTACGTCGCAGCGTTATTGCAGGGTTTTACCAAAAATCTACTGTGCCTCAGGTCAAACAGTACCTGCAGCAGATCTGACCTTTTAAGCCGATCACAGCAATTCCCTCCATCTATCATAACGTTTTGAATTAAAACGAATAGATTCACAATAGATACTAAAACGGCCAAAAAAAGTGTTCTAAGCTGCCGCGTCAGATTGTTCAGTCTGCCCGCTTACCTCATGCTGCAACTATCAGCAACAGGCAGCATTGTCTATTGCACACCAGAATTCTGCTTATAACACAGGAAACAGCTATGCTCCGCCAGATGCTCAGCGCTACGATGCTTTACGCTGCTTTATTTTATGCTTCATGCTCAACCGGCACCGAGTCGGAACATGCCATCACCCAGTCACAGAACCAGACGTCACAACAGATAGCCCGGCAACCTGATCTGGACGACGGGCCCTATGCGTTTTTTCATGCCGATCAGCAGCAGTTGGAAGTAAAGTGGCTGTGCCAGCAGCAACTTATTGAAAAAACGCAGTTAATAGAAGATGCAATTGCACCGGTTTGTGCCTACCCGCGCCAGATACATGTAAGGCCGCAGCAGCATTTACCTGAGCCGACATTGCGTTATAGCACCGATAAACTGGCGGTGATAAGTGATATACACGGCCAGCAACATATTATGGTTGGTCTGCTAAAAGCCAATGCGGTGGTAGACACAGCGCTGAACTGGTCTTTTGGCAACGGCCATCTGGTGGTGGTGGGCGATGTGATGGACCGTGGCGACAAAGTGACGGAAATTCTCTGGTGGTTGTATCAGTTGGAACAACAGGCTCAGGCTGCCGGTGGCAAAGTACATTTACTGCTGGGCAACCACGAAACCATGGTGTTGTACAATGACTTGCGTTACATCAACACCAAGTACCAGCAGGTGGCAACCCAACTGGGTACTGACTACAGTGGGTTGTTCAGCGAAAACTCAGTGCTGGGGCAGTGGTTGCGCAGCCGTCCGGTGTTAGCTCAGGTAAATGATATGTTGTTTGTTCATGGCGGCCTGCATCCGGATTATCTGGCGTTGGGTATGTCGGTTGCCGAAGTAAACGAACAATTCCGGCAATCACTTGGCATTGCACGCGACCAGCTTAAAGGCGTGCCGGTGCTGAATTTCCTTTATGGGTCACTCGGCCCTTTATGGTATCGCGGTTACTTTCGTCAGGAAAACGCCATTACCGAACCACTGTTGCAGCGGCTGCTAAGCACGTTAAATGTGCAACGTATTGTCGTCGGCCATACCTCCATGGATGGCGTGTACTCGCATTATGCTGGCCGGGTGATTTCTGTCGACAGCAACATTAAACAAGGCAAAAGCGGCGAAATATTGCTGTGGCAAAATGGCGAGTTGCGACGTGGCACCTTGTCCGGCCAACAGTTACCTATGCGTACCCTGGCGGAGCAAAGCAGCAAGGCCGAATAATGTTGTGACACTAGCGTGATCTTGCCACAGTATTCGTCAAGCAAGTATTAGTTAACTAATTGATTTTAAATAAATAGATATTAAATAGAGTTATAACTGGTTAAAAATGGAGCTGGCAGTCATTGCATTGACATGCAGCTCAGCGATAAACCTGCTGTCAGTAAACTGGCCGTTTGCCTTAAAGCCGGTTTAACAAGCTGATGGCAAATCAGCAAAACTGACGAACTAGCATAAATTCAGTGACAAGAACTCAGGAATAACAACATGAGCAAAAAAACAGCAGTGGCGCTGGCCATTAAAACAGCAATGCTGGCAGGGTTAGTCAGCAATGCAGCTTTCAGTGCTGCTGGTTATGCACAAGAAAGTCCTTTAGCGCAAAGTGGAGCAGAGAAAGTCGAGCGGATTGAAGTAACCGGCTCGCGCATTAAGCGCACCGATCTGGAAGGCGTGGCCCCGGTTACGGTGTTTAGCGCAGATGATATTGAACGCAGCGGCTTTACCAGTGTAGAAGAAATCCTGCAGGCCTCAGTAGCCAATGCCGGCCGCACCATTGAAGGTAATGAAAGCAGCTGGACCCAGGGTGCCAGTACCATTAACCTGCGCGGTATGGGCGCAAACCGTACCCTGGTACTGATTAATGGCAAGCGGGTGCCGCAATATCCGGCTGCAACCGGCGGTACTACTAACTTTGTTAATACGTCAACTTTCCCAACCAGTGCAGTAGAGCGGGTTGAAATTTTAACCGGCGGCGCATCGGCGATTTACGGCTCAGACGCCGTAGGTGGTGTAGTTAATATTATTCTGAAAAAGTCGTATGACGGTTCGGCGCTGGACCTACGCTTTGAAAACCCGCAGCACGGTGGTGCAGACCGGCAAAGAGCCACCCTGACCAGCGGTTTTGAAACTGCACTTGGCCAGACAGTACTGGTACTGGAATATGCCAACGATGAAATTCTGCGAGCCGGCCAGCGTGATATGACTAAAGTAGGTGGGCCGGATGGTACCGACACTTACAGTTCTACTTCGGCTTATCTGCGTGATTACGACAAAACCTTCCACAATGTCGGCGTATCCGGTTCAAGCGCCAGCTACATTATGGCCAACCAGCAGCAATGTACCGATTTGTTTGGTAAAAATGGTATCTGGAATGACGCCGAAAGCCGCTATAAATGCCGCTATGATACGGTGTCAGATGACGGTCTGCACACCGGTAAGGAAGAATTTAACCTGGTATTAAGCCAGCACGGTGACCTATCTAATGACTGGCAATACAGCCTGTTGCTGCAAACCAGCGATAAAACCACGCAGCGCGGTAACGGTCAGAAAGGTATAAGCCCTTACATTTACATGGATGCGGATAACCCTGGCAGCTACAGCTACGACGCCGCCGATTTTGCCCGCAGCAAAGAGTTTCGTCTGTACCGGCGGTTAGATGACTACGGTCAAATTCGCGATTACACCGGCAAAGAAAAGAACTTTAACGGCTCTGTTGGTGTTAGCGGCACTGTCGGTGAGTACGAACTGGAGCTGAACTGGGCCTATGGCAAAAGTTCGTTCGATCGTATTGGCCGCAATCAAATTCGGGCAGACCGCTTGCTTGACGTAGTAAGTTTTAACCCGGCAGACTCGGCTAACCCGGAAAAATGGTATCCGCTGGATAAAATGACGCCGGATCAGGTAAGTTATCTGTATGCCGAAACGCTGACTTTTGCCGATTCCGGCATGAACCAGTTTTCTGCGGTGTTAACCGGTGACATTATGGATTTGCCAGCCGGGCCATTACAGTTTGCCGCATCGGCAGAGTGGGCACGTGACTGGTATTCAGATGAGAAGGACGCCGATACAACAAATGGTAATCTGATAGGTCAGGGCGGTACTCAGGGCCGTGGCTCGCGCAAGCGTTATGCCGCAGCTGGCGAGTTGGCTATTCCGTTGTTAGAAAAGACCTCAGACTGGGGCGGGTTGGATGCCAGTGTCGCACTGCGTTACGACCACTATGACGATAAATCAAATGTCGGTGGTGCTGTGACGCCGCAAGCTGGTCTGGTGTACCGGCCAAATGACAGCTGGTTAGTGCGTGCTAATATGGGCCGTAGTTTCCGGGCGCCGGATTTGCACCGTATGTATGCTGGTGTTAGCCGTTCTTTCGGTGAAACCAGTCAGCGGGTAGACCCAAATCATCCGATTGATATAGATGACAGCTATCAGTCTATCAGTGCCGGTAATATTGACCTGACCGAGGAGAAGGGCAAGTTCTGGAACTTAGGTGTGGTAGCACAACTGAGCGACAACCTTAGCGCCAGTGTCGATTTTTGGAACATTGAATTGCGTGGTGCGGTTTATACGGAGAGCGTCAGCCGAATTCTGGATAACCCGGCGTATGACAGAACCGGCACCGCCGACAACTGCTTTGATCTGGATTCGCTGGGTTACATAATGCAACAACCTGCTGGCCAGGAATATAAAGATGTACTCTGTGTGCGTCGCGGTATTATCAACAGCTCTTATGAATCATCACGCGGTATTGATGCGCAGGTTAGCTACAACATCGACCTGGATACGCTCGGTAGTTTGAAACTGACGGCCGAAAGCTCTTACACGCTGAAAAAAGACTATCAGGCCTTTGCCGGTGGTGAGCTGATTGAAGAGACGGAAGTCGATTACCTGCCAAAATGGAAAGGTAACCTGGCAGCGCGCTGGAACTGGGGTGACTTTAGCATGAACCTGGCATGGTACTACCTGGGAACCGGTGAAGGCCGCGACACCTGGGAGCTGGTAGATGCTGATGGCGAAGACTATGAAGACAGCGTTTACAGCAAGCTGGCACCGTTTAAACGCATTAACCTCAATACCAGTTACCGCTTTAACAGCAGTAATAAACTGACGCTGGGAGTAAACAACCTGGCGGATGAAAAACCGCCGGTTTATGTACCTGGCCACCCGGAACGTAACGAGCACCCGTATTACCCAACCAGCAATGGTTATAACATACTGGGCCGCACCTTCTACGCCAGTTATGAACTGCGGTTTTAACCGTTAGCTAATGCTTTTACTCAAGCCCCGGTAACGGGGCTTTATTGTTTTTGCTGGTTTGGTCCTGCACCAAGGGCTTTGCATAAAACGCCGCTGCAGTGTTAACAATTGCCGCGGCCTTGCTGGCTATTGTGGTAATATTCTGGCGTTAGCTTTAACAGAAAAACCTGTATTGGGAAAACATGACAACGCAGCACTCTTTTTATCTGGCTGAACTGTTTGTTAATCCGGCCGAACTTAGCATTCATACGCCTGCTGGTCAGGTGGTGTCGTTGCAACAAAAGCCAATGGATGTGCTGGTGTTTCTGGCGCAGCAGTATCCGGCTCTGGTTAGCCGGCAACAGCTGATCGACAATGTCTGGGGCGGCAATGTTTATGTTGGTGAAAAAGCGCTGACCAATGCCATCTGGCAGTTGCGTAATGTATTGCAGCAACTGGCGCAGATGGATCTTATTTGTACCGTCAGAAAAAAAGGTTACCGGCTGGCTGTCGCGCCGGTACCGTCGGCACTAAGTGATGACGCTAATCCGCCTAAACACCCGCAACCTGTTAAAAGGGTTATGCCAGTTACCCGCCGGCTGCTTTATCTGTTTGCCGCCATTTTGTTACTGGCTTGTGGTGCATTGCTGTTTTATTACCCGGCTGCGGCACCTGTTGCTACTGAAGTAACAGTGCTGACCAACGGCAATGGCCGCGCCATGTTTCCGTCGTTATCGGCGGATGAACGTTATCTGGTATTTAGCTGGCGTAAATTTGAAGCCGCCAGTGATTTATACAGCCTGGACTTAACCGAACCTGATAAACCAGCACGGCAGTTAACCTTTACGCCAGATGACGAAAGCCGGCCATTATGGGCGAAAGACGGCCGCCATGTTTATTATTCCAGTAAAACAGCGGTATATGGCGAGTGCAACATTATGCAACTCGATACGGTCACACTGCACAGCCAAAAACTGGCAAACTGCAACCGCCACAGTACAGGCTATATGGATATCACACCGGATGGCCGCTATTTGGCATTCAGTGGCTCAATGAATACTGATGGCAGCAGTTTATATCAGCTGGATTTACAGAATCCGGAAGCTAAGCCGCAAGCGGTACCCTGCACGCAAAATTGCCAGTACCTGATCCGGGATCTGGCGTTTTCGCCTGACGGCCGTTACCTGGCGGTAACCCGCCGTGCGCATCGCTTGTCGGAAGATATTTATCTGCACAACCTGGCAAGTGGCGAAGAACAAAAACTCACCCAGGGTGAAGAGGATATTCTCGGCCTGAGCTGGCATCCCGACAGCCAGCGTTTATTGTTTGGCGCCTTGCAACACGGTAAACGCCAGGGCTTTGTGTTAAATGTTGTCGAGGGGACTAGCGCATCATTGCAGTTAGATAATTTTGCCTGGCCCAGCCGTGTAGCCAGCAATGGCGAAGTGTATTTTCATAATAGTAAGAGTGTGCCGCAATTGGCGTATTTGCCGCTTAATAGCGCTGTCAGTGCGGCGGTATTTCCGCTCACGGCGAATGAAGCCAGATATGAAGCGCCAAACTATAGCAAAACACGGCATGCGCTGGCTTATGTCAGTAATGAATCTGGCTACATGGAGATATGGCAGGCAGACGCCGAAATGGAAAACCGGCGCCAGCTTACTCAACTTCATGGCATGGTGAAGTACCCGCAATGGTCTAACAACGGCCGTTACATTGCCTTTGTTGGCCGTTTACCAACAGAAGAAGAAGACAAGCTAATGTTGTTGGAGGTACAGACCGGCAAGCTTACTCAGCTTAACACCGGTGTGCTTTGGCATGGCAGGCTAAGCTGGTGGTTTGATGATAGTGCGGTGATCTTTGCCTATGATGGCAACCTGTTTAGTGTCGACATTGCGACCAGTGCGGTAGAACAGCTAACACTAAAAGGCGGTGCCTGGGGGCAGATGCCAGCGGCTGAGCGTTTTTATTTCAGTAAAGGCCGCAACCGCGGTTTATGGCAATTGCTACCGGATGGCACAGAGCAGCAGCTACTGCCCGGCAGTGTGTTCAGCTCCAGAACCGCCTGGACAGTGGCAGGGCAAAGTATTTATTTTCTGCAGCAAAAGCCGGGGCAGTTACTGGTAAGCCGGTATGACACTGTCAGCGGCAAGGTCGAAGATCTGATTTTGCTGCCGCCTGATTTGCTGCATCCGCATAGCATAATGAGTTATGACGCTGAGCAGCAGCGGCTGATATTTGAACTGTCGGTGCATCCAAGCGCCGACTTGCAGCGCTTACAGCACCCGTTGTTGCAGTAAACCCCAGCGCTATACCGGTGGGGTGTTGGGCATTACTTTTTCAGTTTGGCAAAGGCTTCGGCAAAGGCATTACCCATAGCGGCATTGCTATCTGCCGGTTTGGCCGGGCGTGGCGCTGCCGCTTTGCTATGTTGCTGGCGTGGCGCGGCCTTATCCGCGGTTTTAGGCTGTGGTTGCTCGTCCATGCGCATCGTTAATGCGATACGCTTACGCTCAATGTCGACATCCAGTACTTTTACTTTCACTACATCGCCGGCTTTCACTACCTGATGCGGATCGCTGACAAACTTATCGGTTAGCGATGAAATGTGTACCAGACCATCCTGATGCACGCCAATATCGACAAAGGCACCAAAATTAGTCACATTGGTCACCACACCTTCTAATTGCATACCGGCTTTTAGATCTTTTAACGTCTCTACGCCGTCTTTAAAGCTGGCGGTTTTAAACTCCGGTCGCGGGTCGCGGCCAGGTTTATCCAGCTCCTTTAAAATATCGCTAATAGTGGGTACACCAAAGTGCTCATCGGCAAAGGCCTTAGCGTCAATGCCTTTTAAAAAGCTGCTGTTGCCGATAATTTGATCGACAGTTTTTTGATGCGAGGCAAGAATTTTTTCTACCAGCGGGTAGGCTTCCGGGTGCACACCTGATGCGTCTAACGGGTTGTTGCCATTATTAATGCGTAAAAAACCTGCCGCCTGTTCAAAGGCCTTAGGCCCTAAACGTGGTACTTTAAGCAGTTCTTTGCGCTCGTTAAAGCGGCCATGGCTGTCACGGTGAAACACAATATTTTGTGCCAGGGTTTTATTTAACCCGGCTACCCGGGCTAAAAGTGGCACTGAGGCAGTATTTAAATCTACGCCAACGGCGTTTACGCAGTCTTCTACCACGCCGTCCAGTGACTTGGTCAGCAGGCTTTGGTTAACATCGTGCTGATACTGGCCCACACCTATGGCTTTGGGCTCAATTTTTACCAGCTCGGCTAATGGGTCCTGCAGCCGGCGGCCGATAGATACGGCACCGCGCAGCGATACATCCAGATCGGGAAACTCCTGCGCCGCCAGCTCCGAGGCAGAATATACCGATGCGCCGGCTTCCGACACCATCACCTTTTGGATATTCAGACCCGTAACGGCTTTAATCACTTCGCCAGCCAGTTTGTCGGTTTCACGCGACGCCGTGCCATTACCTACAGCGATAAGCTCTACTTTATGTTGCTGACACAAGGCTGCCAGGGTGCGTACTGACTTGTCCCACATATTTTGCGGTGCATGCGGAAAAATCGTGGTTTGGCTAAGCAGCTTACCGGTTTCGTCTATAGCGGTAACTTTAACTCCGGTGCGCAGGCCCGGGTCCAGCGCCAAAGTAGTACGCATACCCGCTGGCGCCGACATCAGTAAGTCTTTTAAATTGCGGGCAAATACTTTAATGGCTTCTTCTTCCGCTTTTTCCCGCAGTTCGCCGAGTAAATCATTTTCCAGGCTCAGATGCAGTTTTACCTTCCATGTCCATTGTACGGCGGTGCGCAAAAAAGCGTCTGCCGGGCGGCCTTCGTCTTTAATATTAAAGTGGCTGGCAACCATTTGCTCGCACAGGCTGTGGGCGGTTTCTTCATTGGCATCCGGCACTAATTGCAGTTGCAAAATGCCTTCGTTGCGGCCGCGCAGCATCGCCAGCGCCCGGTGTGATGGCGTGTTTTTCCAGCTTTCGCTGTGGCCAAAGTAATCACGGAATTTAGCACCATCCTGCTCTTTACCTGCCACCACTGTGCTTTTTACCACAGCATGCTGGGCCAAATGCTGACGCAAACGGGCCAGCAGGTTGGCGTCTTCAGCAAAGCGTTCCATTAAAATATATTTGGCGCCATCTAATACCGCTTTTTCATCAGCAAAGCCGGCATCGGCATTAATGTAAGCGGTAGCTTCGGTTTGCGGATTAAGGCTTGGGTTTTGCTGCAGCGCATCGGCCAGCGGCAAAATACCCGCTTCAATAGCAATCTGGCCCTTGGTGCGGCGCTTGGCTTTGTAAGGCAGGTATAAATCTTCTAAGCGGGTTTTATTGTCAGCTGCCAGAATGTCATTTTTCAGCTCTGGCGTTAACTTACCTTGTTCGTCGATGGTTTTTAAAATCACCTGACGGCGCTCTTCCAGCTCACGCAGGTAAGTTAAGCGCTGCTCTAAATGCCTAAGCTGGGTATCGTCTAAGCCACCGGTGACTTCTTTACGATAACGGGCAATAAAAGGCACCGTAGCGCCTTCTTCCAATAAAGCGATAGTGGCTGCGACCTGTTCCGGGCGTGCCGCAATTTCTGCGGCAATTTGCTTAACAATGATAGACATAAACTAAAAATTCCTGCTGCAAAAGCCTGTTAAGGCCTACTACTCTGAAAGAAAACACAATACAGTAAGCTGATTGTCCACTTTCGGCAGCGAAAAATCCAATCCCCGGCGTTTTTAGTTGCTGTATACCGGCGGCTGCGGCTGTTACCACTCTAACCGCACACCTAAGATCGGCAGAACTTGCCCTTCTTCTATGTTGTTTTCGCCGCTGCGCGGATTAAATTCTGAGCTCAGCGGATTATCCGCGCCGTACAGGTTGATGACATCCAAAAAGACAATCACCGACAGCGGGTTGAAGGTGCGGCGGTAATCCAGCCGTACGTTGAGGCTATGGAAATTTTGGTATCGGCCGCTGTTGTTGCTGATATTTTCTTTTGCAAAACGCAGGGGGTGCCCTTCGCCCAGCACGTTGGCATAAATGACATAGCCATCAGCTGGAGTGCCGGAGGCCCATTTCCAGCGCGAAGACAGCTTCCAGCGCTCGTTTATTTCCCAGACACCGCCCAGGCTAAAACTATGTGGCCGATGAAAGTCGGCAGCGTAGTAGGGTAAGTCGGCTGCGTCCTGTACTTTGGCTTGATTGTAGGAGTAATTAGCGCTCGCCGACCAACCATGGCTAAAGCGCTTAATCAGAGCGGTGTCGACACCCCAGGAGCGGCCTGTACCGCTGTTTTCTCTGCTGCGGTTGGTGCGGTCGGCTTCGACAATCAGCTTGGTTTGATGTTGATAGTAGGGTTCAACCAATAGCTCGAGATCAGGCCTGAACAGGTAGCTAAGCCCCAGGCTGATTTGGTCGGTCAGTTCGTGTTTCAGCCGGCGATTTTCTGCTGCAGCGGCCCTGTCGTTAAAACGTGGCGCGTTGTTATAGCGTCCGGCCGTTAGCACCAGTTTGGTGTTGTCCGTTGCCCGCCTGCTGGCACTAAAGCGCGGCGACAGGATGTTTTCATCAGCCAGGCTGTCATGATCAAGCCTGATGCCGGTGCGCAGCTGCCAGTTAGCCAAGTCAAAGGTCTGGTCTGTATAAACGCTATACAAATTATTGCTGTCATGCAGGCGGTTGTTTACATCATTGGGCGTTAGCACAATAAAATGCTGATTAGCATCCGCGCGGAAATCATCGCTATCGTATTCAAATTGTTGCCAGTCTGCGGCCAGGTTAATATCGAATTTTAGCCTGGTTTGCGCAATGCGTAAGCCGGCATTGAATTCGCCAAAGCGGTTCCACTGGGTAAAGTCGGACCGCAGGCCGATTTCCTGCTCTTGCCGGGATGAGCTAATAATGTTGTCGCGCACCGGGATCTGCTGCGCTGGCGTGTCGATAGGTACCAGATCCGGGTAAGCTTCACCGCTTGACGCTGTCTGTTCAAAGTAACGGTAATATAGCCGGTGCGTCCAGCGGGCATTGCTGTCAGTGTGCGCGGTCCAGGTGGCGCCGAGCAGGTAATTTTCTGTTTCCGACTTTTCCAGTTCAATGTCGGTGTAGTTACCGGGCTCGTCTTCGTCGGACGCCAGCACATTGTCAATGTCACGCAGAAACTTCTCCGGCGCATAGATAAACAGCAGTTCCAGGTCGTTGTTTTGATCCAGCCGGCTGCTGGTTTTTACAATGATGTCGGTGTTTTTCGGCGAGCCGATGTCGTCCAGACCGATTGTCTCAAAAAAGCGGCCAAAATCCTGGGTTCGGGCAGAAAACAGCAGCGAGGTATCAGCATGGATATTACTTGGGCCATCGTAGCCTAGCTCGATGCCCGCCAGATCCAGCCGCGCTGAGTAAGACGCCGTCTGGCTATTGCCTTTGGCGACATCCAGTAACAGCAGCGAACCGGCGCGGCCACCGTACGCTGCTGACCATCCGCCGGGCTGGAAGGTTGCACCATTTATCAGGTTTGGGGCAAACACCGAATACCGCCCGCCGCCTTCAATATCCTCCAGCTCACCAAAGCTGTCGTCGAAGTGAACAATATTGGCAAACGGAAAGCCGTCTACCAGGATTAAATTATCCCGTGGGCCATTCCCCCGCACCGTATAACTGGCAAATTCGCCACTGGAAAACAAACCGGGCAGGCCGTCCAGCGCACGCAATATATCGCTGCCGCTGCCGGCGTTGCTGCGCAGGCTCTCGCGGTCAAAGTATCGGGCTCCGGCTGAGGTTAAACTGTCTAGCCGGCTTTGGTCGCCGTACACCACTAGCGTTTCGGTGTCGCTGCGTGCGGCTATCATGCTGAGGCTTAGTGAGGTGGTTTTGCCTTTGACAATCCGCACACTGGGCGCTATCACCGTTTGATACTGCGGGTGAAATACCTGAACCTGATACAAGCCGGGCGGCAATGTCATGCTATGTGCGCTGCTGTGCGGCGGCTGTGCATTTTGCGGCAGCAAGCTGTCAGCGGCAGACACGCTAAAGCTGGCCCCCGCTATCTGGCGCTGTGTTTTAGCATCGATGACGTCAATATGGATGCTGCCGCTGCTTTCGCCACTATCGGCGTAGGCGGCGGAGCTGAGTATAAGCATAAAAATAAAGCAAAAAAGCAGTGTAAAAGGGTAGTTGCGCATGGCTAAATCCTGTTGTGGCCAATCAGACTCAACCACACTACCCAGCCACTACCGGAGCAGATAGTACAAATATAGCAATGGTAAATTTACTGTATGAATGGCGGTTAAGCGGGCATTTTGCTGCCTTGACCGTTGGTGAACAAAAACGCCCGCTGCTACAAAAATCTGCACGGCAACATCAAAAACAGCTATAAACAAGCCTGGATATAGCCGGAGGAACGCAAGGTGCTAATTAATAATACGGTGTTGGGTAAGGCGCCATTTCGGGCGACGTTGGTAGTGGTCAGCCTGTTTCTGACCATACTGTTTACGTTGATGCAGCCTGCCGTGTCATACGGGTTGGCGTTTTTTCCCCGGTTGTTGTTTTGGTTGCTGCAAGTGGCAACCGGCATGCTGGGTATAGTAGTGGCCAGTTTGCTGCTGAGGCAGCTTGCCTCGCGCAATCTGCATTTGCTGCTGTTGCTGGCGATTACGGGAGTGGTGGGCGCTATGCTGGCGGCGCCGGTTTTTGTGCTAATTGATCAGTGGTTTCCGGGGCTGCAATCAACAGCCGACAGCTGGGTAGATGAATTTTCCATGCAAGGCCCCTGGCAGGCGGTAGTGGCAGAATGTCTAGAGGTGCTACCTATTTTGTTAGTGTCCTGGTATGTGGTTAATTTGCCGTTGATCCTTAACGCGACCTATATCAATTTGCCACTGCCCGATGAACCAGACAGCTCTGCTGATCAGACTCTGCGCAAACAGCGGCAGTACAAAGAGCAGTTTTTTGCCAAATTGCCGGCAATTATTGGCCACGATATCGTATCGATTTCGTCCGACTTACATTACCTGAATGTCACCACGACCTTAGGCAGCAGTCTGATTCTGGGTAGCCTGAGTCAATTTGCCGACGTTTTTGAAGACGAGGGCTTTCTGGTGCACCGTTCGCACTGGGTGCACAAAAATCATGTTGTCAGAGTGCATATAGCCGGCAATCAGGCTTTTTGCATTCTGAGCAACCATGCTCATATTCCGGTCAGCCGCAGTAAGCGCAAACTGGTTAAAGCTTATTTCGGCCAGAGCAGGCAAGCCGCTGCGGGCTCAGCTGCGCCGCACTTACGCCGGGTTGACTAATATTTACTGGCTTAGGGCTTATCGGTGTAGCTAATATGGGTTAGCCACCAGAGCTTTTGGCCGCTGGGTGTGCTTACCATTACCTCGTCGTCTACCGCCTTTTTTAACAGCGCCCGCGCCATAGGTGCGTCGATAGAAATGTAATCTTTACGGCCGTAAATCTCATCCGGGCCAACGATGCGAAACCTGAGCTGTTCGCCCTGCTCGTTTTCAATCTCAACCCAGGCACCAAAAAACACCCGGCCTTCCTGTTGTGGTGAATAATCGACAATTTTCAGTACTTCCAGGCGTTTGCGTAAAAAGCGGATGCGACGGTCAGTTTCGCGCAGTAGCTTCTTGTTGTACTGATAATCGGCGTTTTCGCTGCGATCGCCCAGGCTGGCAGCCCAGGCGACTTTGGCTGTGACATCGGGGCGCTTTTCGCGCCACAGGTAGTCAAGTTCTTGCTGCAGGGCATTAAAGCCCTCACGGGTAATTAAATCGGTGCGCATGCTGGTATAACGCTGAACTATTGGTTGGCAGGATGGTAGCAGTTTTCGGCAGGCGCGACTATTTTCCGTCATTAAATTGACGATAACAACTGCCGCAATAATGATGAAAGATAAATAAATTGTTTATATACAGAGACATAAAATTTATTTTTGTCTGGTGGGTTTATGTCATTTAGATGTCACAAAAATATGCTAGCCAGCAAAAACAGCCTTGGCTATAGTTGGTTCATTAAATGAACAGAGGTAACAGCATATGAAAACAAAATTACTCAGCTTAGTTGCAGCAGTACTGGTCGCCAGCCTGGCAGGTTGCTCGAGTGCGCCGGCAAAATATACCTATGTGGTTGACCCGGATTTAACTGAACAAGCGAATAACCTTACCCGCACCAGTGCCCATACCGGTCATGTGGTGTGGCTTAACCCACCAATGAAACGGGTAGCGGTTAACGAGCAACCTTAAGGCTGATAAAACAGCAGACAAACTTTGTAACATAAACAACCGCCAAGGTTTTTCGCCATGGCGGTTTTTTCGTTTATAGTGAAGCAAATCTCAGGGAGGCTTCATTATGGCCAGTTCAGAAACGCCAAAAATTCTTGTTGTAGACGATGATATGCGCCTGCGCGCTTTGTTGGAAAGGTACCTGGTTGAGCAGGGGTATCTGGTGCGGGCGGTGGCTAATTATGAACAAATGCAGCGCATGATGGAGCGGGAAAACTTTCATCTGGTGGTGTTAGATCTCATGCTGCCGGGTGAAGACGGTTTGTCTATTTGCCGCCGGCTACGCCAGCAGGAAAATGAAATTCCGATTATTATGCTGACGGCTAAGGGCGATGAGGTCGACCGTATTATTGGTCTGGAAATGGGCGCCGACGATTATCTGCCTAAGCCGTTTAATCCGCGTGAGTTGCTGGCGCGTATCCGGGCAGTAATGCGGCGTAAAAGTAAAGAATTACCCGGTGCGCCCAGTCAATCTGAAGCCACAGTGGAATTTGGCCCCTTCAGGTTTAATTTGGCTACCCGCGAGATGCGCAAAGGTGACGAGCTGCTGCCGCTAACAAGTGGCGAGTATGCGGTACTTAAAGTATTGGTTAGCCACCCGCGCGAGCCGTTGTCGCGCGACAAGCTGATGAACCAGGCGCGCGGCCGCGATTACTCGGCAATGGAGCGCAGCATAGATGTACAGGTATCGCGCTTGCGCCGCATGCTGGAAGATGACGCGGCCAACCCGCGTTATATTCAGACGGTGTGGGGCCTGGGGTATGTGTTTGTGCCGGATGGCAGCGTCAACTAGATGCGGCTGTTTCCGCGCAGTGCTTTTGGCCAGACGGTATTTTTGATCGGTTTATTATTACTGATTAACCAGCTGGTATCTTATTTGTCGGTGGCGTTTTATGTCATTAAACCCACCACCCAGCAAATTAACCATCTGATTGCCAAGCAAATAAAGGTAGTGTTTATTGATGTTGGCCACCAACAGTTGGTGTTGTCACGCGAGTTAACTGAACGTTTTCAACTGGCAACCGGCATAGAAGTGCACAGCGAGCAACAGGCCAGGCTGCATGGCCTGAACGAGGCTATTTACTATGCCTATTTTTCTGATCTGATGTCACGTGAACTTGGTGGTGAGGCAGAGGTGCGGGTGGCGCAGGGTGAGTCTTACGCGTTTTGGGTGCGGCCACCGCAGGCGCCACATTACTGGGTAAAAGTACCGCTTACCGGTCTGGACGAAACCGATTTTTCACCCCTGACCTTTTACCTGCTGATGATAGGTGTGTTAAGTGTCGGTGGCGGTTGGCTGTTTGCCCGCCAGCTAAACCGGCCACTTAAAAGCCTGCAGCAGGCTGCGTTAAAAGTAGGCCGGGGCGATTTTCCGCCTCCTTTACCTGAGCATAAAGGTTCAACCGAAATTATTGCTGTGACCAAGGCATTCAATTATATGGCCCGTGGTATTCAGCAGCTAGAGCAAGACCGGGCGCTGCTAATGGCCGGCGTGTCGCATGACTTACGTACGCCGTTAACCCGCATCCGGCTGGCATCGGAAATGATGAGTGAACAAGACAGCTGGATCCGCGACGGCATTATCAATGACATTGAAGATATGAACGCTATTATCGATCAGTTTATTGATTATTTGCGCCACCATAAAGAAGAGCCGGGCCAGAAAGAAAATTTGAATACGCTGGTGCAGGAGCTGGTGCAATCCGAGCATTTACAGCAACGGCAAATTCAGGTTGAGCTGGCAACGGCAATGCCCGACGTGGTGTTGCGCCGAATTGCGATGAAGCGGTTGTTAAATAATTTACTGGAAAATGCGCTGCGCTACAGCGACGGTAATATTGAGATCAGTACCGGTTTCGAGCGCAACCGCAAACGGGTATTTTTGCAAATGCGCGACCATGGCCCGGGCATTCCTGAGTATCAGATGAAAAGCATGTTTGAGCCCTTTACACAGGGAGACAGGGCGCGCGGCAGTGGCGGTTCCGGCCTGGGGCTGGCAATTATCAAGAAAATTGTTGATATGCACCACGGCGACATTACGCTGCACAATCATCCGCAAGGTGGCTTAGTGGTCACGGTGTATTTGCCGCTGCGTTAATAAAAAAGCCCCGTACTAGCGGGGCTTAGTGCTTTAAGCTTACCGGCCATTACTGGCCTGATAATGGCTTACTGGTTGCTGTATTTCTTTTCCAGAATATCTAACCGCGCAGTTTTTACCAGACCTGAGCTATGAATTTGCTGCAGCAAACCCAGCAATTCAACATCCTGCCGGGGTTGTACTATGTATACCCCGGTTGCGGCGGCTGAGCGCACAATCTTTAAATTAAACTGCTGCAGTAAGCTTTGCAGATCGGTATCTGGACTGCTTAACAGGCTGATATTGCCGGTAACTATGCCGGTTTCACCGGTTAACAGGTTGTCGACGACGGCATTACGGCGAAATTCAATAATCTGATCCACATCCGTCGCGGCTGCCCGGTTAACCAGGGTCATATTGGCTAGATCCCGTTGCGCGTTACTGCGATCGGCCAGTGCCTGCGGCACGGCAATCAGCTCGGGGTTTAGCTGGTATACGCCATATTGTGCGCTGTTTTGCTTCACGCTAATTTGCTCTGCTGCAACGGTTTCAGTTGGCCGTAACTCATGTTTTACGCTTTGTGCCTGCACACCCTGGGCCGACAGAC
The DNA here is from genome assembly GCF_036984005.1 of Rheinheimera muenzenbergensis. Classification (NCBI taxonomy): domain Bacteria; kingdom Pseudomonadati; phylum Pseudomonadota; class Gammaproteobacteria; order Chromatiales; family Chromatiaceae; genus Rheinheimera; species Rheinheimera muenzenbergensis. The sequence goes on along the minus strand of NZ_JALAAR010000006.1, from coordinate 129,876 downwards.
AAAGGGCAATGGCTACTATAGATAAACGGGTCTTCATAATGTACTCCTTTGACTGTTAATGACCAAACACACGGATAGCCACGCCTTCTAACACTGACGGCTGCTGGTTATTAATATAACCTGCCGGCCAGCGCGGGCTGTCTACCGGCAGATCTGCGCCGTTGGTATCCACTAACCGGATAGTCCAGCTGCCTTTGGCGCTTTCACCGTAAAATGCATTTGACAGAAACACCGAGTTTTTCAGGATATAGCCCTGAGAGTAGCCTGCACTGAAGTCAAAAGCAGGTTCAACTATAGCTTGCTTAGACGACAGCAGTACGCTCTTGGTTCCGGCCGGTGAAGTCACTTCTATGGCTAAGTCGATACCAGCAGTAGTCTGGCTGTCCGCTTCAGCAGTCGTTAACTCCGCATTAGCGACATCAAAGGCAAACTGCACGCCTTCAACTACAACATCATCTGTCACTTCGATGGTTTGTACAGCGCCGTTGGCGTCATTGTCGGCGATAGGCAGTACCAGTGCGGCGTCACCGGCCTGAGTGCCTAACGCCACCCAGTCGGTGGTGACTTGCTCAGCCAGTGCGGCACCATAACTCTTAGCCAAGGCTACGGCAGCACCGGCATTGACGCGGCCAAAACCATACAGGTTGTTGTGCGCATAGCCGGCACTGTTTTCTACCCAACCCGGGTGCGCAATAAAGCTGCTATCACCTACTGGCAGTACTACCTGTGCATTGTCCGGATCGACTTTAGTGCTGGTTTTTACCAGAATATCTTTAATTTCGCGGTACGTCAGATTGGGGTTAGCACTGTGGATCAGGCTGACAACACCGGCGGCATTAGGCGCTGCTGACGAAGTACCATTGAAGGTGCTGGTATAATTACAGCTGGGGTTTTCCGGGTGGCCAGGGTAATTAAAGGGCGTAAAGGCAGCAGTATATTCCGGCCAGTCATCGGCTTCGACGCTTGGAAAGCTTGAGTAACCGCGTAAGCACGTCATTTGATCTGTGGTGACCATGGCTGGTGCCAGCTCGCCATATTCGCCAGCCGGCGCCGATACCAGAACGTTGGCACCTGCGGTAGAGTAGCTGGTGTGTTTGCCGTCTGAGTTAACCGCGGCAACGGACAGGTAATATGGCGTGTTTTGCGATGGCTCAAAGTTGCCATTTAAACAGGTAAGGCCCAGCGCATTGGCGCCGCCGCATACGGCACCGGCCCAGGCGATATTACCAGGGCGGCGAAAGGCATTGCCGCTGGATTTGATATTTACCGCACCCTTACCCTGACGCAGTGTTAACGCCGAATAGGCCTGTACAGCCTCGTCAAACGGGTCATACGAGATTACCGCCGGGTAGCTGATGCCGTAGCTGCGGTTAAAAACCACCAGCGGTTCTGCTTCGGTAATACCACTGCCAGGTATGCCGTGGCTCAGCGCGTTGTTTAAATCAGATTGGGCGCTCAGGTAGTTCATACCTATAAGCTTGGCATCCGGCGCTACACCGCGACCACCCAGGCCATTCCAGCCTACTGCAGCAATTAAACCGCCCACACTGGTACCGTGGTCACCGGTCAGGCTGACTGAGGTTGGATCTGTTACATTTAGCGCGCCTTCGGCCATATTTAATGAGCGGTTTGGCAGGACATTGGCTTGCAAATCTTCGTGGTTAATTTCCAGGCCTGAATCTACTACTACGGCAATGCTGCCGGCACCGGTAGCGCCTTGCTGGTAAGCGCTGACCACGTTCATATCTTCGCCGGCTACCAGAATGCCGTCATCTAACCGGCTGGCTAACCAGGCACTGATGGCTTCATCGCTCCAGCGTAGTTCTGCTTGTAAAAATGCAGCTATAGCCTCGGCGTTCATCGCATAGGCTTTTTGGCCGGTATTGCGCAGGTGCCATTGCTGATAGGCCAGTGGATCGGATACCGGAGCGGCGATATTTAACATGGCCGAAGCAGTTTGCTGGCCGTCAGATACGGTATAACGCAGGCTGGTGGCGCTATCGTTTAATGGCAGGTAACTGAAGTTAGTACCGTTTACCGTTAACAAGCCGTTAGTTAAGCTGTAGACACCCTGAGTACCTGTGACGCTAGCGCCATTTTCGCTGATTGCGCTAATGCGTAAGGTATCTTTAATATTGGCGTCACTAACGGTAAAACTACCTTGATGTGGTACCCAGCTTTTGCCAGCTGCAATGCTGACATCAAAGGCTTCCGGTGCGACGTTTTTGCTACCACCGCAAGCGGTGACAGATAAAGCTATGGCGACAGCAATGCCGCTTAATCTGTAATTATTGGCGTTCAACATGATCTTCCTGGTTTATAAAATATAGTTATGTGAGGTCGGCACATAAATTTACAGTTGTAAAAAAATGTGACGATCTGTTGAGCTTATCGCCTATAAAATGCGATATAAAGCATTTTTTTACCTTATACGCAGAGTTTTTTAGTGTTTTTGTAACTATCTAATCGCTAATTGATAGTTTTGTGTATAAAAAGTGGACAGTTCGGCCAAGTGTTGCTGCCACAACCGACGGTACTATGGCAAAGCTGATTTAATTGCTGCGGCGCTAAGCTGTGTCAGTAAGGCATCGATGATCTGGTTATCCTGCCAGTACTGGTTATGTGACAATGGGTTCCAGCTGGCGGCGAGCCAGCCGAAAAAGCCGCCGCTGGCGTTAACTTCAATATCGGTTACCAGTGCGGCGTAGCCATCTGATAATTCGGCCAGTGGCCAGCCCAGTACATCGTCTTTGTCGTAGTAGTTATGCCAGACAAAAGCATTGTTTGGTTTGTTAAACGGTATAACTTGCTCCATGGCATGGGCAGCAACAAAGATTGGAATATTGCAACCGGTAGTGATCAGACTAACCAGCCTGTCGCCACGTAAAAACGCGATATCCTCATCCGTTAACGGGGTATCGCCGCTGATGCCTGCCTGATAGCGCTTAATATCCCGCCAGATGCCGGCAGCCGGTTTAACGCCGGCTTTGGCTTGCTGTGCATCCCATAAATAGCAGGACAACACCTGACACCCCAACGAATGCGCCAATAACACCAGTTTGCCATCGGTGGCTAACTGTTGTTTGGCCAGATAGAGCGCGCGGGCAATTTTCAACTGGCTGTAATGGTACAGGCTGTGCGGCTGCTCTTTACGGTGTTCCAGTGCCGCTGCATCGGCAAAGCCAAACAACATAAAACGGCGCAGTTTGCCCCAGCGTAGCCGGGGGCCGGTAGCCTGCCACACCCGCTGTTCGTTGTATTGCAGTAAATCCTGGTAATACACAGTGCCACAATACAACTGAGTTGTATCGGCAGCCAGGCGCTGTGTTAGCTGCCGGAACAGCCTGGCGGCATAGTCGGGCTGTGTTTCGCCCATACCATGAATGGTAACCAGTGCGATGCTTTTCATTGCTCAGGCCTGTTGCTGCTTACGTTGCTGTTCCAGATAGGCATACAGCTGCTCGGTAAAAAAGCCGTGCATTAAAAAGCGCTGGCCTAAATTCCACGGTCCGACCAAATAATGCGGGTATTTGTTATAGGCCATCTCACGCAGGCTGTTATCGCCTACCAGGTCGCCAATGCGAATGGCGATGGACTGATCAAGGTTAAAGCCGTTAATGGCGTCGCGGTATTCTTCGCGGGTAAGCAACAGGCAAAATAAACACATAAACAGCGCATGGGCACTTTCAAAATCGAGCCATTGCGTGCGCTTTTCAGTAAATTCAAACTGTGCCATATCAATGCTGTGCCAATGCTGCCAGTTAAGTTCGCTTGCGGCTAACGGCTTTTGGGGATGGTGCCAGCTGCCCAGGTCGGCAAATAAACGAAACAGCTGCTGGTCATGCTCAACAAAGCTGGCGTGTTGCATGTCGGCAACACATTTAGGGTACAGCTGTACCGGAGTGAAACCGTCAGTAGGGCTGTTGGCAGCGAGAAAATTCAGCACATTAGATTCGGTAGCATAGTGGCGCAATATCAGTAAGTTGGCTTCTTTGCTGACAAAGTGTGTGCAAAACCAGCAAATCAGCTTTTGCAGGCTGCTATGCGCACTAAATTGCGGCAACGGCAGGCGCTTAAACAACCAGGTAACATGCAGCAAAATAGCAAAGATAAACTGCAGTAGCGGCCGCACACCCCAGCGCAGCGGGTTTTGTAAGTCTTTTAACCATAGATCCAGCGCTGCTTGCTCGATTGGCAGCGAGTTATCCTTAGCTATGGCGTTTAAATAAGCGCTAGGGCCCTTGCGGTTGCTGTTATGACGCTCAGTAGTCATGCTCAACCTCTTCCAGTTGCAGGCAATACAGCCTGGCGGTAACGCGGGCAGTACGTACTATGGCAGTGAGCTGCGTGTGGTTTTGGCATAAACGGTCAATCAGCTGATACAGCTTTTGCATATGGTCGTCGTCATTGGCACCGTGGTAGCGCATAAAGCGGGTATAGCTGCCATCGCCGCCACTAGCCTTGTCTATTTGTGTCGCCCAGTCATTCGCCATTTTTTGACCCAGGCCTTCAATAATCCACATGGCACCAATTAAATCGACCGGGTTAGGTTGGCTGGCGCGGTACATTAAAAAACCGTGCAGCGCTTCGGTACCAATATTGCGCGGCGCCTGTTGAATGTCGCTTAAGCTGCCGCCAGCGGCAACGTAGTCGCGCTCGAGCATTTCATAGTCGCGGTGCTCTTCACGGGCATGGCCGATAATAACTGAGCGCACATCACTGTAATCGCGCTCGAAGCTGGAGGCGCAGCGGCTGATCCAGCGCGAGCCTTCTATTACCTGCTGGCGCCAATTCAGCAGCAACTGACAATACTCGGCTTTACTAAACTGGCCACGGTCTAAGCGCTGTAATAGCGGCACCCGGCCAAGCTGGCGCTCAAATTCAAACCAGACCCGCATCAGCGCCTGTAAACATTGTTGGCCCTGTGGGCTTAATAGCTGCTCTGTCATTCAGGCCTCCACGACGGTAAGTTGCATATAAGCATTATTAAAGCGGCCGCTTTCCGGCACCATGCAGATCAGGGTGTCGCCAGTTTGATAGTGTTGTGTGCGGCGAAACTCGTCCAGCATTATAAAAATAGAGGCGCAGCCGGTATTACCGCGACTGTATAAATTGCTATACCACTTGTGTTCGGCAATGCCAACGCCGGCACGCTGCAGCATATCGAAGATTTTGCCGCGAAAATAATGCGAGGAATAATGGCACAGTACATGGTCGACCTTGTCCGGTTGCACGCGGCCCTCACTGATCAAACGCAGATAGCCATCCACCCCCAGCTTGACAATATTTTCCAGCAGACGCACGTCCTGACGGATTAACAAGGCCCCGGCAGCTTCGGCTTCAGCATAGGTCGGGTAGTCCTGCCAGCTTTTGTTGTGGTTGTTGTCTGTCGGATAACCCACGCTCATGCAAACCGGGTAGGCGTCGGCATGCGAAAAGCTGCGGATCCAGTCAATACGAAAACAGCGGCCGCGCGGTTGGGTTTCCAGCAACAGGGCACCGGCACCGTCAGATAGCATCCAGCGCAGAAACTCGGCGTTAAAATCCAGTTCTGTGCCGGCGGCTTCATAACGGCCGGCTTTAAATAAGCGCGAGGTCAGTTCGCTGGCGACCACTAAGGCATTGCTTTGCTCGCCGGCTTTTAGATTGGTAAAGGCCGCTTTTAGCGCCATCATACTGCTTGAGCAAATACCATGGCTGCTGTGCAGCTCTATGTCCGTTAAGCCTAATTCGGCCTGCAACATAGAGCCAAACCCCGGCAGTACTACATCGCCCTGGCTGGTGGCGGCACTCAGCATCTTTATCTGGCGCTTGCCGATAAAGCTGTCGGTTAAACAGTGCTCTGCTGCCCGCGCCGCCATTTCGGCGTTCGAGAACAGGGTGTTATGGCTGGCATCAATCGCATAATGCCGGGTATGAATACCGTTAGACTGTAAAATGCGCCGTTTTAAGCGGCTGGGTTTGCCATGCACTAAACCTAAAAGCGGCTCCATTTCGTCATTGCTGATAGCCGGGCCGGGTAAAAAGTGGCCGGTACTGTTGATATACACACTCATGAGTTCACCTTGCGCTGTTTTAGTGCCGCCTTTAAGCAGCGCAGGTTTTCTTCCATATAAGGCAACACGCAAACTATGGCCATAAAGCCCAGATAATACGGCAGGTACGCATCGCCGCCATGGGCATAGGGCATACGCTGCAAGTAAAACTCACCCTGCCAGTTAAACGTCAGCAGTTTCACCACCACCGGATAGTTAATCACGGCAATAAGCAGCAACATATACAACGGCAACGTTGCCAGATAATTATGTGCATGCATTTCCCATAAGCTGATATGACGCTTGGGGGCAGCGTAATGCACGTCGTAGTGGGCTACCGCTTCATGGGCCAGCCAGGCAGCGATACAGATCAGCATGATCAGTACATTGACCTTAAACAGCAGGCAAAGCAAAATCGGCACCGCCATTTGAATGCCCATTAACGAGTGAATAAGTGACTCTTTTAACCCCGAGGTTTGTTCAATGCGGGTGGCGCGGTGGCAGCACCAGTCAACAAAACCGGCAATACCCCAAAGCGGCAGAAACACATACAACATTAACTGAATAAGCAACTGACTGGTTTGCAACACCTGACTCCTGTTGGTGCGAATACTGCGCCGTACTATAACTCAAGGTTAAAATTATGTAGATTATTTTCTCGGCTTTGCTTGCCAGCGTGCCAGCAGATACAGCACCGTGCCCAGCAATATAAATAGACTGGTCGCCACTATAGCCGACCAGCTTACCTGTAACGCCAGCCAGATACAGGCGGCCAGACCCAGCAGCGGAAACAGATAACCCAGCGGCAAGACAAAGCTGTTGGCGTTGGCCAGTCTTGGCCTGAGCACCGGTACGGCAGCGCAGGTCAGGCTGTACAGTAACAAACGTGATACCACAGTTGCCGCGGCTAACCATAAAAATGAACCATATAGGGTTAATAGCAGTGCCAAAGCCCCGAAAAACACTATAGAGTTAGCCGGCGTTAAAAAGCGCGGCTGTACCCTGGCAAACCAGCGCGGCAGGCTGCCATCTTCAGCCAGGGCAAAGCTGGCGCGCGGCGTGGAGAATATTGCACCGAGCAGATTAGCGGCGACAGACGCGACCACGCCGAACATCAGCAGCAGGGCACCTGCCGGGCCAAATAAGCTGGCGGCGACGTCCAGTAACGGGCTGGCAGAGCCGCCAATAGCCGGTACTGCAGCCACACTAACCAGTTGAATACCGACATAGAGTAAGGTAACCAAGAGCAGGCCTAACAACAGCGCTCTGGGCATATCACGGGCCGGATTTTTCGCTTCGCCGGCCGGTACCACCACAGACTCAAAACCGACAAAGGCGTAAATCAGCAATAAGGTGGCGCCGCCGATATCATAAGGGCTGTCAAAGACATGCAGTGGATTAAACTGCGGCATGAGCTGGCTGCCCAGCAAGCTGGCGGCGGCTGTAACTAACAGCAGCAACACGGCAAATTTCATCACGGTAAGCAATGCCAGTGAACGCATAGCACGTACCGAACCCAGCACATTGATTAATGTCAGGCCGGCAATAATAAAAGTAAGTAGCAGCGTCCGGTTTATGCCCTCTGTTGCTGCAGGCCAGAAATAGCCAATGCTATCGACCAGCAGCACACTATTGGCGGCAAAGGACACCAGCCGCGCAATGTAATACAACCAACCGGCCTGAAAACCAATAAAAGGGCCAAAAGCCGCAGTACCATAGCGCACCGGGCCGCCACTGCCACTAAAGTAACTGGCGAGCTCGGCCATACACAACAAGATTGGCAAGATAAGCAGCGCGCAAAACAGGTAAATTAACGGGCTGTACTCGCCGGCCAATTTTGCCGCCCCGCCGGGCAAGCCAAAAATACCGGCACCAATCAGGCCATTAACGACCAATAGCCACAAACCAAATAAGCCCAAATGGCGTGGCAGGGTGCTAGCTTTGCTGCTTGATGTTGTTTCAGGCATTACCGTTATCCGTTGTCGCTAAAGCCTTACTATAAAGTGAAGCCGGAAGATATGCACCTTAAGCGCGCTGGCGCACCGACCACGGTTTTTCCCCAGGTTACAGTGTGTCACCAGCCAATGCAGTTTTGCGGCGGCGGCTTTGACAACGAGGTTTATATGAATAAGTTCAGTGAACAGAATAAAGACATGCACAGCAACAAAGCGAATAGTGGTGATATGACCGCCGAAGTGGGCACTGCGGCACCGGTAAATCAGGCGGGTGTAAAAACGGTGCAGGTTACCGCGCAGGCTGCTGCAAAAGGCAAGTGGCCGCAACAAGTTAAAGCGGCAAAAAGCCAGTGGAGTAAGCTTAGCGAAGCAGAAATATTGCAAAGTGACGGCAACCCACAACAGCTTAGTGGCCTGGTGCAAAAACGTTACGATCTTGCCCGTGACGTGGCGGATAAACAGGTTAAAACCTTTTTGGATCAATGCAAGCTGGCATAGTCAGCGTCCGGTGCCGGTGCTGCATTAAAGCACCGGTTTACCCTTTGAATAACGCAAGGATAATAGCATGAACAAATTTCACTTACAGTTGCTGGCGACAGCTGTCGCGCTGGGGCTGGGCACTACGGTCGCCATAGCGGGCGATGATAAAGCCGACAGCAAGATGGCGAACCAAAAGCAAAGCGGGGTGGTGATAAACGCACGTCAGGAAGCGCAAATCTGGACGACTTATGCGCTTAGCCCTTATCTGCGGGCCAATGATTTAAGCGTTAGCGTGCAAGCCGGCACGGCTACGCTTACCGGCAATGTGGCAGAAGATGTACATAAAGATTTGGCCGGCGCTATTGCTGAGGGAGTAAGCGGCATTAAAAATGTAAAGAACGACATTGTCGTCGATGCTGATTATACCGCAGCAGACCGTAGCAGCACCCGCGGCTTTGGTGATGTAGTAGACGACGCCACCATTACCACTGCAGTAAAATCTAAGCTGTTGTGGAGTAAGCACACTGAAGGTATGGATACCAAGGTCGTGACGCATAACGGCAAAGTTGAGCTAAGCGGCACGGTCGCAACGCAACAAGCGAAGCTGCAAGCAGAAAAGCTGGCAAAAAACACCGATGGCGTGCGCTCGGTAGATAACAAGTTGCGAATCAGTAGCAAAACTGCTGATGGCAAAAGTTATCGCAAAGACAACGACGAAGACAGCACGATGATAGCGGATAGCTGGATAACCACAAAAGTTAAATCAACCTTTATGTATTCCAGTAACGTTGCCAGCTCAGATATTTCAGTCAACACCGAAAAAGGCATAGTGACACTGGCTGGCAAGGTTGACAGCGGTGTTGAACAGGCACTGGCAATTGAATTGGCACAAAATATCCGTGGTGTTAAAAGCGTCTCGTCAAAGCAGCTGATCTTTTAAGTTGGAATTTTGTCGCGCCAATGTGCGTTAGCGCACATTGGCTGCCCAGCAGTCAGGTTAGGCTTAGATCAGCTTAACCCAGGCAAATTCGGGAGGCGTTAACATGCAACAACCGCAAGACTCTAATCCATATCAACTACGCAATACAGTATTGCAACTATACAGTGATGACCAGTGCGCTGAGTTAGTTAGAACGCGTTGTGAGGTAGTGCTGCAGCAACGTCTGTGGAGCCTGACACAACTGCAGCTTGAGCAGCGTAACAGTATATTGCTGTTAGCCTTGCTACAGGCCGGTGCATTAAATGTTGCTGTACAGGCTGAGCTGCAGCAATTGACGCTGGATAGCCAGTGCGATGTGCTGACGCAAACGCTTAACCGTAGCACCATGCAAGATCGTATCGTCCAGGCGATCAGCCGGGCAAAACGCGAGCAAAGCCATTTTGGCCTGTTGTTTATTGACCTCGACCGTTTTAAAGCAATAAATGACCAATACGGCCACGCCGCCGGTGATGCGGTGTTGCAGCAAGTCAGTTGCCGGTTAACCGCAGCGATACGTGACAGCGATGCGATAAGCCGGCACGGCGGTGACGAGTTTTTACTGCTGTTAAACAATATTAAGCACATACAGGATGCCAGCGTTTTTGCTGCTAAGCTGGTGCTATTACTGGCTCAACCCTATCAACTGGAACAGGGCACAGTATCGTTGTCTGCCAGTATAGGTATTGCCCGTTTTCCCGCCGATGCTGACAGCGTCGGGGCACTGATAAAACATGCCGATGCTGCAATGTACCGGGTTAAGCAAAGCGGCGGTGACAACGCGCTTTAATCGTAAAACGTTTTCGCCACCAGGGCGGCGCTATGCGCGCCAGCGCACCGATAAGCTGATTTTATTGCGTCACAATAGCACAGGGCGCACTGTTGCTGCCGCCATGCACTATCCAGGAGCATAAGATGAAAACAGTCAAAGGTGTCATCGCCATAACCTCCCTGCTGGTATCACGTTTGCGATTGTCAAAACGCACGGTGATACTGGCCAGCGCCACGGTGTTTATCGTTGGCTGTGCCAGCGCTGCCAAACCGCCATCAGCTGAATTACAAGCCGCCGAGTTGGCCATCAGTAATGCTGAACGAGCTCAGGTGGTCAGGTATACCAGTAGTGAGCTTAATACCGCCCGTAATGAACTCAATAACGCCAAAATAGCAGTTGTGGCAAAAAATATGCCCGACGCCAGGCGATTGGCGCTGCAGGCACAGCTGAGTGCCGAGCTGGCATTGGCCCGCGCCGAGCTGCTCAAAGCTCAGGCAGTGAATAAAGATATGCAGCAAAGCATAGATGCTTTGCAACGCGAAGCGCAGCGTAACCTGTCAGGAGTAAGACCATGAAAATGCCAATACCTTGTCGCAAAAGCCTGCTAAGTATCGGCCTGGCAGCCGCGTTGTTATCGGCCTGTGCCACAGCGCCAAAAAGCCCGGAGGGTAGCGCTAATGTGCGCCAGCAACTTACCAGGTTGCAAAATGATGGCCAACTGGCGCTACTGGCACCGCTGGCGATAAAAGATGCTGAGCAGGCAGTGATGCTGGCTGAGCAACCAGAGAAAAATACCGCTGTGTCCGCCCATCGGCTGGTACTGGCAGAGCGCAAAGTCGCGATTGCCAGCACCCAGGCACAAACCCGCTTGCTGGAGTTGCAACGTGATGGCTTAAACCAGCAGCGTGATGAGGTGCGCATAGCAGCACGTACCCGCGAGGCCAATATGGCGCGCGCCGATGCCAGTGCTGCACGTGATGATGCAGAGCAGGCGCGGAGTTTAGCCAGCCGGGCACAAGCGGATGCCAGTGGTGCCCGCAGTGATACTGAGCTGGCCAAGCGCCAGGCGTTACTGGCATCGAACCGGGAACAAATTGCCCTGTCTGACGCCCGCAGCGCCCGCCAGCAAGCTGATGCGGCAGATGCCGAAGCAAGCCGCTTGCGTGATGAGCTTACAGAGCTTAATGCCAGGCCGAGCGACCGGGGGCTGGTGGTAACGCTGGGCGATGTACTGTTTGATAGCGGCAAGGATAGTTTAAAAAGCAACAGCAGTAATCATTTGGATAAACTGGCGCTATTTTTACAAAATTACCCTGATCGCACCGCAACTATAGAGGGCCATACCGACGATGTCGGCGCTAATGCTGCCAATATGTTGTTGTCGCAGCGCCGTGCCGATACGGTAAAAGCCTTTTTGCTGGCGCAGGGGATAGCAGCTAACCGGCTACAGGCAACAGGTAAGGGTGAAGATGCCCCGCTGACGGCAAATGCCACGGCAGACGGCCGTCAGCAGAACCGGCGGGTAGAAGTGATTATTGCTAACGTGCAACCCTAGATTACTTCAACACTAAGTGTGCTGGCGCACCGATCCGCAGCGTCGTAACCGGCATACTGCGTCTAAGGCAGCGGCAAACTCGCCGCTATCGCTTTACATCAGAGGCATTTATGGAACAATCAACAGATAGTAACAACAACTTCAGCCGCAAAGTCGACTTAGCGGCCGGTACGGTACACAAAAGCATTGATCAGGCAGCCAATGCCGCATCTCCGGCAATTAAGCACATGACAGACAGTGCGCACAGCACGGTAGATAGAATGGCCAATGGCGCCAACCACGCTGCGGAAGCCATGTCGATTAAGGGCGCGCAGTTGCATCATCTGCAACAGCAACTTGCCGACAATACCCGTAGCCAGATACGCAACCATCCATTAATGTCGATTGGCATTGCTGTGGCTGGCGGGGTGCTATTTAGCTGGTGGTTAAGCCGTCGCAGTGCTGGCCATGAAGGCAACTGAGCCTGCTGAAACACCCGCTACGGCGGGTGTTTTTTCTGCTGCAGCAGCCAGCCAGGCCGAGCTGGCAAAATGGTGGCAGCAAGCCAGAGCACTGGCCTATGATCAATTGCAGTTGCTAACGCTGGAAGGCGAGCGGGTGGCCAACAGCATGGTGGCATTATTGGTGTTTGGTTTACTGGCTGGCTTACTGGCACTGACATTATGGTTTGCTGCGCTGGCACAAATTATTATGTTGGCCCAACACTACAGCCTGTCAGCGGCACAGGCGCTGGCGTTGGCCATGCTGGCGAATCTGGTTGCGTTATGGTTGGTATTACGCCGCTGCGCGCACTACAGCAGCTTGCTGCGTTTTCCGGCCACCATGCAAAGTTTGCAACCAGCTGCAGCTGAGCCAGACGCTGACAGCCAGCACAAGGTGTAATATGCAGTATAATCAACGCATTGCTCAGCTGGTAACCCAGTTACCCCTGCAGCGTCAGCAGTTAGCCGGTCAAACTACCGCACTGACACAAGCGGTGTGTCGCGGCCTTAGTTCGCCGGCGACACTGGCGGTGGCAGCCGTGGCGGGGGGTATGCTTGGTTGGCGCTGGTTCAAGCCCGCGCAGTGCCCGGAGCAAAATAATAAACAGCCTGAGCAAAGCCAGGTAGCAAGCGGTACATTATCGGCGCCGCTAATTGGCAGCCTGCTGCAGCACAGTCTGTCTAGCGCGCTTATGGCGTACCTTGCACGCAGCCTTGCCTGATTAGCTGTTCTGCGACAGAAAACTGCGGCTCTCCCAGAACGCTGCGATAATCATCTAACCCGGCCTGATAACACTCACAGGCAAGCTGCTTTAACGCATCGCGGTTTAAAATACTAATCATGCCTCTGCTGTAACTGATAAATTGCTGTTGCTGCATAATACCGGCAGCAACAGTAATACCACTGCGGCGTACACCAAGCATGTCGGCCAGAAACTGATGCGTCAGATAAAACTGGCTGCTGTGGGCGCGATCATGGCTCATTAGTAACCAGCGCGCCAGCCGCGGGCTTAATTCATGAAAGTGGGCACAGGCGGCGCTTTGCGATAACTGAGCCAGTTGCACAAACAGATATTGCTGCAGCACATGCTGTAACTGCGGGCATATCAACAAAAATTGCTGCAGATTGACAAGATCTATACGCCAGGCGGTACCCTTACCCTGAACTACCGCCTGCATCGGCGCTGTGGCCATGCCTAGCGCCAATGTTACCCCCAGCATGCCCTCGTTGCCGATGAGTCCCATCTCCAGCGGTTTGTGGCCGGCCAGTTTGGTGACTAACGAGATAAAACCACTGAGGGGGAAATACAGGTAGCGGTAACGCTGATTCGGCTCGCACAGAATGTCAGCAAACTCCAGCTGTACCACATCGCAGTACTGCAGCAGGATGTGACGATGGTTGTCGCTGAGTAACTGCAACAGATGATTGGTGATAAGGGGTACAGTTGCTGAAGCAGACATAGTACAAGTTCCCCAGCACGGGCGTTGCCATTATGGCGCAAGACAGGTGCTGAGCAGCCTTGAACTGTTAGCATAGCGGCCGCCTTGGGCGGCGTCTGTGCGCTACAACACCGATTACTTGTCCGGCAGTAAAAAAGGCAGTAACCTGTCGGTTTCTGCTTTCACCACCTCGTAGCATTCGCAGCTTAATTGTTCCAATTTAGCCCGGTTGGTTACCACGATATGGCCGCGGCTGTAATCAATCACGCCCTTTTTATGCAACCGGCCAGCTGCCTCGGTGACGCCTTCGCGGCGCACGCCGAGCATATTGGCAATCAGCTCTTGTGTCATCACCAGGTGGTTGTCTTTTAACCGATCCAGTGACAGCAGTAACCAGCGACATAATTGCTGATCAATGCTGTGATGGCGGTTACATACTGCAGTTTGTGCCATTTGCGTAATTAACGCCTGGGAGTAGCGCAACATTAAGTGCAGTAGTTCGCCATGGCGGTTAAATTCGTCTTTCAGCCGCTGGCCCAGCAGGCGATAAGCAAAACCTGCGCTTTGCACCAGAGCGCGGCTGGTGGTGCTTTCGCCGCCCATAAACAAGGCTACGCCAATTAAACCGTCAAAACCGACCACTGAAATTTCTGCCGAGGAACCGTTTTCCATCACATACAGCAAGGATACGATGCAGTCGGTAGGAAAATACACATAACGCATCACATCGCCAGATTCATACAACACCTTGCCCAGCGGCATTTCAACTAGTTCCAAATGTGGAAATAATCGCTGTTGTACATCGGTAGATAGGGTATTAAGTAAATGGTTTTGCGTGGGCGTATGTTTGGCAGCCATTGCAGCTTTGTGGTGCAATGGCTGGGTTGGTTCTGGCATAAACAGTTACCTTTGATGTGTTAGTGGCCTTAAGTATAGTTGACTGGGCTGTTAACTCGGTGCGCTATCGCACATAGCGGCAACAGTATTATTTCAACCGCATGGCATTTTTTACTGCTGTCACGCCGGTAACCTCACGTGCTATGCGTACAGCCGTGTTAATGTCTTCAGTTGAACTGACAAAACCGCTCAGCTGCACCACGCCTTTAAAGGTCTCTACATTAATTTCACTCACTTTAAGCGATGCGGTGTTTAAAATGGCGGCTTTAACTTTGGTAGTGATTACCGTGTCGTCGATATATTCGCCAGTGCCTTCGCGGGTGCTGGTGGCACCACAGCCTAATAGTGTCAGGCTAAACAGGCTGAGAAAAAACAGCGCATAAATATTGCGGGTTTTCATGGTTAAAGCTCCGGTTATTTGGGTATTAGTTTGCTTTGGCTGGTGTGACAATTTCGAGGTTATTGCTCACCTTGGTTACGCCTTCTACTTTATTGGCTATTTCAGTGGCACGGTTTTTGTCTTGAATAGACGCCACGCTGCCGCTTAGTCTGACCTGGCCGCGTTGAGATGCTACGGTGATATCGCCTCTGGCATATAAGCTATCGCGTTGCAGTGCGTCGGATACTGACCGGTTCAGGCTGGTATCGTCCTGGGGAATATTTTGGCTTAATGCTGTGCTTTGGCTTTTGGGTGCGGACATATTATCGCAGCTGGTCAGTGCCAGCAGTGGCAGAGCGATAAGCAGCGAGCTAAGACTGTAGTATCGTTTCATTATTTGATCCTCGTTGTTGTATGCAGCCTGAGCTTAACCGTATAAAACGGCTGCTTCTGTGCGCCAGCGCACTATGAGTACAGTTTTGTTTGGTGTGGCAACGTACAGACCTGCTGCTGGCATCGCGTTAGGCTGATGCAAAAGCTGTCGCAACACTTTTGTTAGCAGGCAGACTTTGAAACTGGAGCTAATGATGAATGTTGAACCGCGTGACGCTATTGGTATGTACAAGGGCACTTTGGATGGCCCGGGCCCGCACCTGATGGGTGCCAACACTTTACTGGGTAATGATGTCTACAACCATAAAGAAGAGAGCCTGGGAGACATTAAAGAAATTATGCTGGATATCAGCTCTGGCAAGGTCAGCTATGCTGTGTTGTCTTTTGGCACCTTTCTTGGAATGGGAGAAAAGTTATTTGCTGTACCCTGGGATGCCCTAAAGCTTGACACTCAGAACAAGCGTTTTGTGCTGGCTATTGAAAAAGAGCGCTTAAGTAAGGCACCCGGCTTTGACAAGCATAAATGGCCAAATATGGCTGACAAAACCTGGGCAAAAGACATAGATACTTATTATGCGGCGCGCTGAGCATATCAGCGATTAAATGCAACAACAGCCCGTGACCGCGGGCTTTTTTCTGTTGTGTTGTGCAGCGCACATACAACGGCAATTTGCTGTCGCATAGTTAAGTCCCTTAGCGTGTTAACAGGTAGAACCCTATGTTAGAAACCATCATTGTACTATTGATTATTTTGTGGGCATTGGGCCTGGTGTCTTCTTACACTATGGGCGGCTTTATTCATCTGTTACTGGTTATTGCGCTGATAGTCGTGGCGATACGCTTAATACGTGGCCGGCGCATCTGAAGGCGGTAACCAAGAGGTTTTATGCAACATAAACTGAGCACAATTAGTCAGGTTCACGCTGTAGGGCCGATGCCAGCTAAAATAACCACAACGCCACGGCGCAGTTATGCTGAGCTGCAGCAGGCATTGGTGCGGGCAGAAACCACTACTGAGCGTACGTTATGCGAGATGTTAGCGCTGCGGCAAAGCCTGCAGGAAAATAGCGACCTGGCGAACAGATCGCAGATCCAACAACAGTTACGTAGCTTAATTAAACAGTCGCAACGTAATGGCAGCGGCTTTGCAGTATTGTTTGTACAGTTGGATCATTATCAGGATATTTATCAGCAGCATGGTACGCGAATAGCGAAGCAGGTCTGTGAGCTGACGCTGGCCAGGCTGGCTTCGGCAGTGCGAACCTGCGATATGGTCAGCCAGCAAGCCGATGATCAGTTTCTGTTGCTGATAACCGATGTAAAACGCGTATATGATGTGGTTTTAGTGGCAGAAAAACTGCTGCAAAAACTGACACAGTTGGATGGCTTATGCCAGCAACCATTAGTAATTGAGGTGAGTATTGGCATTAGCCGTTATCCGCATGATGGCACTGATGCTACCTTGTTGACAGAACGCGCGGCTGCCGCAATGTTGCATGCCCAGCATCGCGGCGGTAATCAGTTTTCTTTGCTGCGTTAAAACGGCTGCTTAACGCAAAAATTTTTGTACATACCAGCAGCTGGCGCTTAGCTGATACTGCTGGCTTTTGGCCCAGGCCAAACCATGACGCACCAGTTGCTCGGCCAGACCTTTACCGCGGAACTGAGGTGGAACAAAAGTATGATGAAAATCAACGCTGTTGCCTTGAACCTTGTAATCCAGCACGGCTTCTGCGCCAGCCAGTTGCAGCACAAAGCGTTGCTGTTCGGTCTGATGCTGAATAACCGGTTCTGTCATGCCTCATCTCCAAGCCAGGGGGTTTCTGGCAACTGTGCCAGATGACCTGCATAACGGTCTAAATTAAAGCTTTGCTGATGCTCTATCACATCTATCATTTCGGGTGCCAGAGCACAGGCAATTAACTCTATCGCCTCTTCCCGGCTATGGCCGGTCATGCGCAGCCGCATCAGGGTTTCAGTAACTTGCTTTGGGTAATTGTCTGCCAGCTGGTTTTCTACTACTTCAAACAGCATGGCTTGATCGAGCAGTTCATCGCTCATAAATGCCTCGGGTGACTGTGGAGTTTGCGCCAGTATGAAAGAATACGCTGCCTTTGCCAATTGATAGCGGAAAAAACCGTTAAAGCAATAGTATTTAGCCGCTGCTTTGGCTAAGCTGAAACGCCAGGCAATAGAGTAGAATAATAACTATGCAACAACAACTTAGCCTTTGGCGTGGCCGTTTGCAGGCATTGGGTCCGGGTGTGTTAATGGCGACGGCTGCTATTGGCGGCTCGCATCTGGTTGCTTCCACTCAGGCCGGTGCTTTGTTTGGCTGGCAGCTGGTCTGGCTAATCTTACTGGTTAATATTCTGAAGTATCCGTTTTTCCGCTTTGGCGTCGAATATACGCTTACCCGCAAAGAAAGCCTGTTAGCCGGATATCAGCGTAAAGGCCGCGGCTATTTTTACAGTTTTATTGGCTTGAATATTATTGCAGCCGTGGTTAATACCGCCGGCGTATTGCTGCTGACTGCCAGCCTGCTACAGTATGCGTTGCCCGGCAATTTATCTGTCACCTTATTGTGCTGGCTTATTTTAGCGGCCTGTTTAGTCATTTTGCTGTTGGGTCATTACAAGGCGCTGGATAACGTCGCCAAGCTGATTATGATAGTGCTGACTATTACTACTGTCTCAGCCGCCGTTATCGCCTGGCAAAATGGTGCCCAGGCACCGGCTGGCTATGTTGGCCCTTCGCCGTGGACACTGGCCGGTTTAGGCTTTTTGGTGGCATTAATGGGCTGGATGCCGGCGCCGATTGAAATCTCCGCCATCAGCTCGTTGTGGCTTAAAGCTAAGCAGCGCCATAGTCACGTTACCCGGGCACAGGGGCTGTTTGATTTTAATCTCGGTTATTGGTTAACAGCAGCGCTGGCGCTGGTGTTTTTATCCCTGGGTGCGCTGGTGCAATATGGCAACGAACAACCCATAGCGCTGGCCGGCAGTGCCTTCGCGCAACAACTAATGACCATGTATGCCAGCACTATCGGTGACTGGTCCCGGCCTTTAGTCGCGCTAATAGCGTTTTTATGTATGTTTGGCACTACCATTACCGTGCTGGACGGCTATGCCCGCACCCTGCATGCCTCGTTTGAGCAACTGGGCTTAATTAAACATAAATCAGCATTAAATTATTGGCTGCTGGCGCAGGCTGGCTGCGGTATGGCTTTGATTTTATTTTTTAAAGCCGCACTATCGCCCATGTTGACGTTTGCCATGACACTGGCGTTTTTAACCACGCCGGTATTTGCCTGGCTGAATTTCAGCCTGATGCGCGGCGAGGGCGCCATAGTGCTTAGCATGTCGCTGAAATGGCTAAGCTGGCTGGGATTAAGCTACTTAGTGGGCTTTGCCTTGTTGTTTTTGGCCTGGTTTAGCGGGCTTCTGTAATAAGGCGGCGACTTCTACTTCTATACTGTACCAGCGGGGACAGCAGCAACGGAGTGTGTCGTGAGCAAAAAGCGGAAATGCCGGATATTTGCCAGGTTGTGGTTGGCCAGTGCCATATTGGGCGGCGAAGCTGTTGCTGCGCAAGAACAAACTTTGCGGCTGGTGCTGGGTAAGCTGCCACCCTTTAATTGTGTGGATGTTACCGATACACCACGTTGTATAAACAACAAACTGGCAGTTAAATTACAGCATTACAGTGGCATTGGGATCACGGCCAGCATAGTGCCCTATGCCCGCGCGACCAGGATGTTGCAGCAGAACGCCGCCGATATTATGTTGCTGCTGCAAAACGACGAACTGCTTAGCTATGCTGAGCCGGTGGTGAGCTTGTATAGCATCAATTTGTCACTCTATGTCAGGGCCGCTGCGGTGCAATTAGCGCACGATAAAATCCGTACCGGCATACTGCGCGGCTCCGGCTCTAATATCAGCGCGCCACTGGCCGGATACCGGCTGGTAGAATTGGCAGACTATGATCAGGGTGTTGAGATGCTGGCACTGGGCCGGTTAGACGCTATGCTGGGGCCGGCAGAAGCACTGAGCTTTTTAATGCAACGCCACGACCTGACCGGGCAAATGGCGCCGCAGCCACTACTGCAGTTTAAACAAGATATCTGGCTGTATTGCCGGCTTAACGCCTGCAGTCCTGGGCAAATACAGCAACTTAAGCTTGCTGCAGAGCAAACCAAGCCTTATATGCCGGCGATACTACAGATTATGCCGTTATCGTACTATAACTAGTGATGCTGTTATTTCAGCATGTGCCTGGCGATTAGGGCCAGCAATGTTAAGGGTATAAATACCAGCAAAAAAAACGGCACTTCCTGCATAACGCTGTAACCGGCTTTGGTTACACCTACCCACATATTTACTGCGGCAACGATAAACCAGACGGGGATAAACCACAGTGCGGTCAGGGCAACAGCGTTGCGCCAGTATCCTAACAATAAACACAGTGCCAGCAATATTGCGCCGCTTCCTAACATTATCAGTGTATGCATACAGTCTCCTTTTACTTGCTTTACAGCAGCCGCCGCAGATCGGGCGGCTGCTGTGGCATTATTTGGTAGTATAGCCACCATTAGCCAGGATGGTCTGGCCGGTTATCCACCAGCCTTCTGTCACCAGAAAGCGGATTAGCGGTACTATATCTTCTATATGAGTTAGCCCGGTTTTACTGAACGGCGATAACGCCGCCGCTGTTTTATGGTAGGCCACCGCTTCCGGTGCTTCCTGGCCGTAAAAGAACGGGGTATCCATCGGGCCCGGCGCAACAGCGGTAACCGAAATGCCGCGGGCGCCAAACTCTTTTGATGCGGAGCGGGTAAAGTGCTCTACTGCCGCTTTGGCCCCGGCATAAGTGGCATAGAACGGCGTATAAGCTCCGAGCAATGAGGTGGCCAGAGTACAAACTTTACCGTTATCGGATACATGTTCACCTGCTTGCTGCAAAAAGAAAAATGCAGCTTTGGTATTGACGGCAAACATGGTGTCGTATTCTGCTTCAGACACCTCGACGATTGGCTTTTTCAGCACCATACCCACGGTATTAATGGCGATATCAATATGGCCGGCCTGTGCGATGGCGTCAGTAAATAACTTGGCCACGGCGTCTGCACTGGTCAAATCGGCTTGCAATAATATGGCTTTGGCCCCCGCACTTTCGACCGCTGCGGCAGTGGCCGTGGCGTCTGCTTTGCTGGCCGCACTGTGGTAGTGCACTATGATAGTGGCGGCGCCTTGTTCGGCAAAGTCACGTGCCAGTAAGCCGCCGAGGTTTTTGGCACCACCGGCAATCAATACGGTTTTGCCTTTCAATTTATGTGTTGTCATTAGTTGCTCCGCTGTCTGTTAATAGAATGGTTGCACGGCGTGTTGCGATTAGGGCACCCAGACCGTACGTATTAACTATGCGGTTAAAGTAACAGCGGATAAATCAGCGATTTACCGCTAGACTATCCATAAATTACGAACAATAAGATTGATTATGGATAGGTTGCACACAATAGAGATTTTTATCCGGGTGGCACAAACGCTTAGTTTCAGCCGCACAGCAGAGCAATTGCAGCTACCGCGTTCTACCGTATCAGCAGCCGTACAGACGCTGGAAAGCCACTTACAAACACGCTTGTTGCACCGCACTACCCGTAAAATTCAGTTAACGATAGACGGTAGTTTATATTTGGATTGGGCACAGCGGTTGTTAGCAGATATTGCAGACACTGAGCAGCGCTTGCGTCAGGGCAGTGCTGTGCCAGCTGGAAAGTTGCGCATCAGTGTGCCAGGGCGCATTGCCAGTTATATTATCGCGCCCCATCTGCCGGATTTTCTGCGGCAATACCCGGATATAGAGCTGGAGATCAGCAGTACTGACCGGCCGGTAGATTTGATTGATGAAGGTATTGACTGTGCCATCCGTGTTGGTGAAATGCATAACGATAACCTGATTGCCAAAACACTGGGGCAACTGTCGCAGGGTACTTTCGCCAGCCCTGCTTATCTGACTGAATGTGGTGTACCGCAGCGCCCGGACGATCTGGCGCAGCATCGGGTGGTAAATTATTTATCGCCGGTAACCGGCCGGGTGTTAGCGCCGGAATTCCAGCTGCAGGGTAAAATATACACACCGCCGTTCGCGGCCAAAATAGCGGTAAACAGTGTTGAAAGCTATATTGCCTGTTGCTGCGCCGGCTTAGGCTTGATCCAGATCCCGCAATACGATGCACAGCAGCTGTTACAGGAAGGCAAGTTAGTGGAAGTGCTGTCTGACTATGCACCGCCGTCGATGATCATAGCAGCGGTGTACCCTGATCGGCGCTATGTATCGCGCCGCGTCAGGGTGTTTATTGATTGGATGCAGCAACTGTTCCGGCACAATATGCAGCCAATTTAGATACAGACTTAGGCTCCCGCCTTAGTAATGTCATGTTGTAGTACTTTACTGAGGTGCTATACAAAGCGGATAGTAACACTGTCTATCGGGCGCCCGTCTTGCTATGAGTAAAATACACTGATCTCAGTCAGTTCACCTTAGTACTGTTAGCGGTCGCGGCAGTTTCAGGGCTGCGGGATAAAGCGTATGTCCAAATTGTATTTTGCCAATATCGCCAGCCAGTCCGGATCATTTGGCATTGGTGCCAACAAGTTCAGCAGCTCTTGCCCAAGCAACATGTCGTTTTTACTGTACATCATGCGGCGGGCTATGTGTTCATGGGGCTCTGTTGCGATGTAAAACAACCTGGCGTCGTCATCTTGTTGAGTTTTATAATTTAGCGTTGACATACTGATAATAGCGAAATCGCCCCGTCCCAGCCGCAGCATGTCGAGTACGTTTTCCTCTTGCAATGTATCTACCCGCGCCAAACTGCCTGTTTTTAAGGCGGCGTCCAAACCAACATAATGATAGCCTTGAACGCCGATAAAGGTTTTTCCAGTCAGCTCGGCCAGGTCTTGATTAGTAACGGCCTTGGTTTTAAGCGAAACAAAAACATCATCATCCAGCAAAATGGGCGGGGTAAAGCTCATCCGATCTGCCACCTGCTTAAACCATATGGGCTGTACACCCAGCACAACATGAGCAAAGGGGCGTTCTAGCAGCGTATTGATGCGTTTGCGTGGCACAAACTCAGTTTTAAACCAGTAGTTACTGCTGCGCTGATTAAAATAATGCGCCAGATCGTAATACAGCCCTTGTTGGGTGCCTAAATCAACTATAAAGGGCGCTTTCAGGTGATAGGTGAGCAGCAGTACTTCCTGCCGTTGTTGTGCAAATGCAAGCTGGCTACATAGCAACACAGCACACAGCGTGAATACATTTACGTATCGAAGCAGCATAGCATCTGCACCTTTTGGCACTATGATGGTTTTACTATAGCGCAGTGCTACTGTGCCGCCAGCTTAATATCAGGCTGGCGGCGGAACTTTTACAACGCCAGGGTTTTTTCACCGCGGGCAATACCCGAAGCGCCGCTGCGCACTACTTCCAGTATCGGCGTTGTGCCAAGCGCCTGAATAAAGGCATCCAGTTTGTCGCTGGTGCCAACCAGTTGAATGGTATAGGTGCTTGGTGTGACGTCGATGATTTGGCCACGGAAAATATCGGCACAACGTTTTACTTCTTCGCGCTGGTTGCCACTGGCTTTTACTTTTACCAGCATGAGCTCGCGTTCAATATGCGCTGCTTCACTGATATCGGAAACCTTTACCACCTCAATCAGCTTATGCAGCTGTTTACTGATTTGTTCAATGACCTGATCGTTACCCTGGGTAACCAAAGTTAACCGCGATAAGGTTGCATCGTCTGTGGGGGCCACGTTGAGAGAGTCGATGTTATAGCCACGCTGGGCAAATAAGCCAACCAGACGGGCTAAAGCCCCGGATTCGTTCTCCAGCAGAACAGAAATAATATGCCGCATGTTAAGTCCTCTCTGTCTTGCTTAAAAACATGTCGTTCATCGCGCCGCCGGGCACCTGCATCGGGTAGACGTGCTCTTTCGGGTCGATATGAATATCTAAAAACACCAGCTGATCTTTCAGCGCAAAGGCACGCTCCAGTGCCGGTTGCAGCTCTTCGGGTGTAGTTACACGGATGCCAACATGGCCGTAAGCTTCGGCCAGTTTGACAAAGTCGGGCAGGGAGTCCATGTACGAGCTGGCATAGCGCGACTCGTAGTTCATATCCTGCCATTGTTTAACCATGCCTAAATAGCCGTTATTCAGGTTAATAATTTTTACGCCTAAGCCATATTGCTTGCAGGTAGATAGCTCCTGAATATTCATTTGGATTGAGCCTTCACCGGTAACGCAAATGACATCCGCATCGGGGTAATTCAGTTTTACCCCCATCGCTGCCGGCAAACCAAAGCCCATGGTGCCAAGGCCACCGGAGTTGATCCAGCGGTTGGGTTTATTAAACGGATAATACTGCGCAGCAAACATCTGGTGCTGGCCAACATCACTGCAGACATAGGCTTCACCTTTGGTAATTTTGCTTACCTGCTCAATAACATACTGTGGTTTTAACAGAGGCGTAGCGCTGTCGTAACGGCCACCGTGCACTGCGCGCCATTGGGCTATTTGCTGCCACCACTGTGTCAGTGCCGCACTGTCCAATTTTTTCTTTTTTTGCTTTAGCACAGCCAGCATTTCGCTTAACACCGGCTTTACCAGGCCAACAATCGGAATATGCGCATTAACCGTTTTGCTGATGCTGGCCGGGTCGATATCGATATGAATAATCGTAGCGTCGGGACAAAATTTCTTAGTGTTGTTGGTTACCCGATCATCAAAGCGGGCGCCAACGGCCAGGATCACATCGGCATGGTGCATAGTCTGATTGGCTTCATAGCTGCCGTGCATGCCCAGCATACCAATAAACTGTTTATCGCCAGCCGGGTAAGCCCCGAGGCCCATCAGGGTATTGGTAACCGGCAGGTTAAGCAGTTGCGCTAATTCAGTCAGCTCGTTTGATGCTGAGCCTAAAATGACACCGCCACCGGCATATAAAATTGGCTTTTTCGCGGCTAAAAGCGCGGTTACGGCTTTTTTAATCTGGCCGGCATGGCCCTGCTGTTTCGGCTGGTACGAGCGCAGGTTAATGTCTTCCGGATAGTGATACGGAAACTTCTGGTTTGGCATCGTCATATCTTTCGGGATATCTAACACCACCGGGCCTGGCCGGCCGCTTTGCGCGATATGAAATGCCTTTTTAATTAAATACGGAATATCTTCCGGCCGCCGTACCGACATATTGTGCTTACAAATTGGCCGCGAAATACCCAGCATATCGGTTTCCTGAAAGGCATCGCCGCCAATTAAGTGGCTCATCACCTGACCGGTTAATACCACCATTGGGATCGAGTCCATATAGGCAGTGGCAATACCGGTAACAGCGTTAGTGGCGCCCGGGCCAGATGTCACCAGTACAACACCGGCTTTGCCGCTGGCGCGGGCATAAGCATCGGCCATATGGGTAGCTGCCTGTTCGTGGCGCACTAACACATGTTTAACTTTATTTTGCTGAAACAGGGCATCGTAGATGTGCAATACAGCACCGCCCGGGTATCCGTACAGGTACTCGACGCCTTCATCGGCAAGGGCGCGGATTACCATGGCGGCACCGGATAACATTTCTGTGCTGCGATTGTGCTCGGCTGACTTATCGTCTGGCTGGGTCTTGCTGGTCATTTTATTGTGTCTCATAGTTTGCTGTGGCAATAACTGCACACCGCGGCTTTGCAGGCAAAGTCGCGGGTGAATTGTTCTAAAACAGCATATTGGCTGTTTTTTTGTTTGCTACGTGGACAGGTTAAACAGGCAAGGCTGTAAAACTCAAACTATGGCGCTATGGTTATTCGCTGCTGAGCAGTCATTTTTTGGTGCGCAGGGTTAATTTACGTGATAGATGTTCGGATGTCGATGCTTTTTACGCTGATTTTGCTGCTTTTGTCAGCAAACACAAGGCTTGCAAAGCCATAGCGCTGCCCACATAGTAGTAGCCAACAGTTTTTGATTTAACCCGTACAGGATTGACCTTCTTATGCAACAGCCTATCGTTGATGTGTCACTGAATAACGCCCGCGAAGTACTGGACATTTCCATGCAAAAACTGGTGTTGTTCCAGTTCTGGTCGGCGCGCAGCGAAGGCTGCAAACAATTAAGCCCGCTGCTGGAACGTATAGTACAGCAGTATCCACAACAGCTATTGCTGGCCCGGGTCGATTGCGATAAAGAGCCGGATTTAGCTATGCAGTTTGGCGTGCAGTCGCTGCCTACCGTGATGCTGATTAAACAAGGCAGGCCGGTTGATGGCTTTGCCGGAGTTGAAACCGAACAAGCTATTCGCGATAAGCTGGCACCGTATTTACCTAAGCCGGAAGACGAATTACTGGCACAAGCTGAACAATTATTAGCCGCTCAGGATTACGCCGGTGCTTATCCGCTGCTAAAAGACGCGCTGGCACTAGCGCCACAACGCAGCGATATAAAATTGTGGCTGGCCGACGCCGCTGTCAGCCTTGGGCAATTAGCCCAGGCCGAAGCGCTGCTTGGTGAAATTAAACTGGCCGATCAGGATACGTTGTACAAAACCGTATTGGCGAAACTGCAACTGGCGAAAGACGCCGCAGACACCCCGGAGATCCAGGCGCTGGAGGCAGCTTTGGCAGCCGAACCGGCCAATAACCAGTTAAAAGAGCAGCTGGCACTGCAGTACCAGGCGGTAAAACGCAGCGAAGACGCGCTGGCACTCCTATTTGCCGTGCTGCAACAGGATCTCAACTTCGGCAGCAGTAAAAAATTGTATCTGGACATTCTGGCTGCACTGCCCAAAGGTGATAGTGTGGCCAGCCAGTACCGGCGCAAACTGTATAGTCTGTTGTATTAGAACAGCAGTTTATTGTGATATTTTCGCAGCAATTTAAGCAGTACAGCGATGTACTGCAACAGTACCGGTACTACTGGCAGTTTTTACCCTTTAGCTGCGAGGCATTACCCTGGCAGGGTACGGCATTGCAGCAGTTATTGTCGCAACTGACAGAGCGGCAACTAACGGCACTGGAGCAGGATGCTGCCGCTCAGCAGCAGCTGTTGCAGCCGTTTTTTCCTGAACTGTTTCAACTCGCCAAACTTGAACAACGACAAGACAACTGCGCCGCCGCGTCGCTGCCTGCTTTACCTTTTTGGTTGGCAAATGGCATCGGCGGGCGCAAATTAGAACAAATAGATGCCTTGTGCCAACATTGGCCACAACTCCCCCTGCCGGTGCTGGAGTGGTGTGCTGGCAAGGGACATTTAGGACGTGTGCTGGCGCACCGTTTTGCCCGGCCTGTGGTCAGTGTAGAGTGGCAGCAAAGCCTGTGTCAGCAGGGCAGTGAATTGGCCAACAAGTTGGCATTGCCGCAACAATTTATTTGTGCTGACGTACTACGCCAGCCACTGAGTGGCGTGTTGCAACCGCAGCAGCAGGTTGTGGCGTTACATGCCTGTGGCCAGTTGCATATCCGTTTGTTACAACAGGTCGTCGCTGCCGGCTGTCAGCAGCTGCAACTGATACCGTGTTGTTATCATTTAATAAGCTCTGACTTGTATCAACCGCTGTCAACATTGGGGCAGCAGCGTGATCTGGCATTGAGCAAAGAGGATTTAAAACTGGTGGTGCAGGGGCAGGTCACCGGCGGTGACCGCACAGAGCGGTTGCGGCACACCGAAGTGCTGTGGCGCCTGGCATATGACGAATTACGCAAACAACTCACAGGGCAACAGAGTTATCAACCCCTGGCATCGGTTGCAAAACATTGGTTTAGCGGCGAGTTTTTTGCTTTTGCCCAGTGGGCGGCGCAACAACATGGTTTGACGTTGCCTGCAAAATTCAGTAGCGAAGCGTATCTGCAGCGAGCCCAAACACGGCTGCTGCTGGTAAAACAAATTCAACTGGTGCGGCATTTATTCCGCCGGCCACTGGAGTTGTGGCTGGCGTTGGATAAAGCGCTATTTTTACAGCAACACGGCTATAGCGTCAGCCTGACAGAGTTTTGTGATTACCAGCTAACACCGCGCAATATGCTGCTACAAGCCAGCAAAACGCCAACTGCTGCAGGTAGCTAACAAGACACCTGCTCGGTAACCGGGTTGGCTGCGTCGGCCAGATAATATTGGGCAATACGTTGATCTTTTTCCTGCCAGCGCTGGTTTAGCCACAGCTGAAAACGCTGACGAAACTGCTCGTCGTTAAAGTAGTCACCAATAACCTGTTGATCAACCGGTAACACTTCAACCTGTACCACTACCCGCTTCAGTTTGCCGGTTAACATATCCAGCGCGACATGATGCGGGTTGTCCGGGTACAGCAGGGTAAAGTCTAAAATGGCATTAAACTGCTCACCCATGCTGGCCAGCGTAAAGGCAATACCACCGGCTTTAGGCGGCAGTAAATAGTGAAACGGACTGCGCTTTTGGGCTTTTTTTTGCTCGGTACAACGGGTGCCCTCGACAAAATTGATAATGGTGGTAGGCACGGTTTTAAACTTCTGGCAGGAGGCGCGGGTGGTTTCTATATCCTTGCCTTGTAATTCTGGCCTTTTCGCCAGCTGTGCTGCACTGTAGCGTTTCATAAATGGCATATCCAGCGCCCAGCAACCGGTGCCTAAAAATGGCAGCCACTTTAACTCGTCTTTTAAAAAAAACTTGGGTTCGGGTATGCGGCTATGCGCAACAGTGCTGACTACCGGAATATCCAGCCAGCTTTTGTGGTTAGAAATAAGCAGGTACCAACTGGCTTTATCCAGCGTTTGTGCACCACTGATTTGCCAGTCAACCGCATTAAACAGATTAATCAGCGCGGTGTTAACGTGGGTCCAGCCGCGATAACAGCCCTTGCCGGCAAAGCCGGTCAGGCGGTGCACGGCGCTGAAGGGTAGCAGCAGCTTAACAATGCCCAGCGGCGTGACTAACAGCCCCCACAACGCCAGATTTAACGCAAACAAACTAAAACTGAATGGTAATAATAACCAACCGGGTAAAAAACTTAACATTACTGCTTAACTCCCTGTTTCAGCGCGCTAAGCTGCTGATCTTTCTGTTGCCATAACTGGTTTATCCAGTGCTGGAAACGCTCCCGGTACTGGGTATCGTTATAATCTCCGAGTAGCTCCGGTGTAATAGGCAATACCTTTATCTGTATGGTTATATCACGAACTTTACCGGAGATATAATCCCAGAAATTAGGAATACCCTGCGGATAGTGGATGGTAATATCGAGAATTTTGTGCAGTTGTTCACCCATGGCGCCCAGTACAAAGGCCGCGCCACCAGCTTTGGGCTTCAGCAGGTTTTGATACGGTGATTGCTGATTAGCATGCTTGGCCGGAGTAAAACGGGTGCCTTCGACAAAATTCATAATGGCGGCCGGTTTAAAGCGGAACTTGCGGCAGGCCTTACGGGTGGTTTCAATGTCTTTACCCTGTAAATGCGGATTGCGCTGTAAAAACGCTTTGCTGTAGCGCTTCATAAAAGGGAAATCCAGCGCCCACCAGCACAGGCCTATAATGGGTACGTAGATCAATTCTTTTTTCAAAAAAAACTTAATAAACGGGATCTTGCGGTTAAACACCTTTTGCAAAACCAGAATATCAGCCCAGGACTGATGATTCGCTAACACCAGATACCAGTCTTTACGGGACAGTTTTTCCAGCCCGGCAACGTGCCAGCGAATGCGGGTAAAGAGGCGGGCGGTAAAGTTATTCACACTGATCCAGGATACAGCACAAGCATCCAGTAAATAGGTCATCCAGCTTTGCCAACGGGTAAGCGGTGGCAGCTTCAAAATAGCCAACAGCATTATCGGCACAGACCAGAACAGTGTGTTGACGATATACAGCAGTAGAGAAAGGGCTCCGGTTAATGGCCGGGGCAAAAAATGCAACATATTAAGTACCTGATAGCTGTTACCGGCGTTGTCAGACGCCGGCAAAAATAATAACAGCAGGCTTGCCTGCTGTTAACACATCCGATCAGCTATCAGTTTACCTTAATCTTCAAAATAGGTGTAACCATAAACGCCGGCTTTTAACTCATCCAGCAGCTCATCTTTACGGCCATCTTGCATATCGAGTTTTGCCAATTGCTTGGTGTAAGAGGCAATCAGCTTTTTAGCGTCAAACTGCACATAGCGCAGTACATCGGCTACTGTATCGCCTTTAATGATATTGGTAAGCTTGTAGCTGCCATCATCAGTAAGTTCGACATGTACTGAGTCGGTGTCACCAAACAGGTTATGCAAATCACCGAGGATTTCCTGATAGGCACCGACCATAAACATACCCAACAGGTATTGCTGATCTTCTTTATATAACGGTAAAGGTAAGCTGGACTCAATACCATTGCCGTCGGCATAGCTTTTTAACTGGCCATCAGAATCACAGGTAATGTCCTGAATAATAGCGCGATGGTTTAATGGCTCGTTCATCCGCTCCAGTGGCATCACCGGGAACAGCTGATCAATACCCCAGGCATCCGGCATCGACTGGAACAGCGAAAAGTTAACAAATAACTTATCTGCCAGCTTTTCGTTTAGCTCATCGTGAATAGCGCGGTGTGAACGGGCTGACAAATCGAGGTTGGCGCGCACTTTATTAATGGTAGCGAAGTAAATTTGCTCCAGTAACGACCAGTCCTGCAACGTCAATAAACCGTGCACATACTGAGCGTGGGCATCGGTAAAGTAGTGGATAGCGTCGTGATACGCCTCGACGGCGGAACGTGGCGTAACATTTTGGTACGCTTCCCACAGGCCGAGAATGACGGTTGGTGAGTCTTCACTTGGCTCCGGCAGATTAACCAGGCCAGGCGCCCGCTCAATATCAATGGCGTCAGTGACCAGTACTGCGTGGTGAGCGGTCATGGCGCGGCCAGACTCGGTAATAATGTTCGGGTGCGGCAAATCATATTCATCGCACACTTCTTTCAGGCCGTTTACCACATTGCGGGCATATTCCATCATGGTGTAGTTCATCGAACAGGCCGAACGGGATTTTGAGCCTTCGTAGTCGACACCCAGGCCACCACCAACATCCACTGTGCTAATAGGCACGCCTAAGGTACGTAATTCAGCGTAGTGGCGGGCACATTCGCGAATTGCATTGTGAATGTCGCGAATATTGGCAATTTGCGAGCCGATATGAAAATGCACCAACTGTAATAAGTCGAGCTTGCCGGCATCACGTAAAATATCAATCGCCTGTAACACCTGCGTAGCTGTCAGACCAAACTTGCCTTTCTCACCGCCGGTATTTTGCCATTTACCCTTACCAACCGAATTTAAGCGAATACGGATACCGATACGCGGTGCAGCGCCAAGGTTATCTACTTCACGCAGCAGGGTTTTTAGCTCAGACAGCTTTTCGACCACGACATAGACAGTGTGGCCCATCATATCGCCGATAGTAGCTAAACGCAGGAATTCACTGTCTTTGTAACCATTACAAACAATTTGCAATGGTTGCTCGGTTACGCCAAGGATCGCCATTAACTCCGGCTTACTGCCGGCTTCCAGGCCAACTTTACCGCTGTCGTGGCTGATCAGCCGCTTTACGACAGAGAACTGCTGGTTCACTTTAATTGGATACACAGCGGTGTACTGGCCCTGATAATCTTTTTCTGCTTTGGCAAGCTGGAAAGATTTAATCAGGGTGTCTACCCGATGCTGTAAAATATCGGTAAAGCGCACCAGCACTGGCAGAGTCAGGCCTTCCTCTTTAAAGCGGGTAGTAAGCTCAGGAAAGCTAATGCCTTTTTTACTGTGATCCTGATCGGGATAAGCCACCAGATCACCCTCAGCATTAACATCAAAATACCCTTCACTCCACACCGCTACGTTGTAGATAGAGCGCGCTTTTTCTGTACCCCAGTCGGCCATTGTCGTTCCTTTAAAATTAAGATGTGCATAGTTTAAGGCTTATACTGATAAGCTGCAGCAAAAAACGCGAAAAAGACAAAAAATTTGAGTGTGGCGGCGCTAAAAGGCACAATACGCGCCCTGTTACAGCGAGGGGATAACTATGTCTGGTTTTAAGAACAATTGGTACACCGAAATATTCGCCGCCAGCGGCAGCGCTTTTGGCCTGCAGGTCACTAAAAAGCTGGATGAAGTGCAGTCACCATTTCAGAAGATTGAAATGTATGAAACCAGCCACTTTGGCAATCTTATGGTGATAGATGACGTTATCATGCTAAGCAGCCGGGATAACTTTTTATACCACGAAATGCTAAGCCACCCTGTACTGTTTAGCCATGCTAACCCGAAAAACGTGGTGATAATCGGCGGCGGTGACTGCGGTACCCTGCGTGAAGTATTAAAACACCCTGGCGTGGAATCGGTAACGCAAATCGATATCGACGAGCAGGTTACCCGGATGGCAGAGAAATACTTCCCGGAGTTGTGTGCTTCAAACAATGATCCACGTGCCAGCCTAAAGTTTGATGACGGCATTAAATTTATGCGTGAAGCGGCGCCGGAATCAATCGACGTGATTATCGTCGATTCAACCGATCCGATAGGGCCGGGCGAGGGTTTATTTAACCGGGCCTTTTACGATAGCTGCCGCAAAGCGTTGCGCCATGGCGGTATTTTAGTGCAGCAAAGCGAATCACCGCTTATTCATATGCCGCTGTTAAAAGACATGCGCAGTGCCATGCAGGATGCCGGCTTTGCGGCGTTGCAAACGCTGTTGTTCCCGCAAATGGTGTATCCATCCGGTTGGTGGACCTGTACGCTGGCCCGCAAAGACGCTGCTTTTGATGGCTTTCGCGAAGCCGATGCCGCGGCTGCGCCATTCAGCACTGAGTATTACAACGTCGCTGTGCACAAAGCCGCATCGGCCTGGCCTAACTTTATGCAACGGGCGTTGCTAGGTTAGTTAACAGACATCTGTGGTAGGTTATGAAAATAAATGTGCAGGTTAACTTGCGGTTTTGGCAAGCTTTCTGTACATTTATTGTTCATAAGTGGGGTGGCCAATGAAGAAATTATCTTACCTGTTGTTTTTCAGCGCTTTTTCCATTCAAGCTCAGGTTTATAAATGTGAGCGCAATGGTGTGGTTGAATTCAGCCAGTTTCCGTGTGCGGCAGAAGCTGAGCAGGTAGATATGCGCCCTGTTGGTACAGCTACGCCTGGAACCCGCAGCGAGTTTCGTCAGCAAGTTGATGCACTCAAGCGTCAGGGGCGTTTTGTCGAGTATCAAATTACCTCACTGGAACAACAAAAACAGCAAGAAGCGGATGAGTTAAAGTCGCAGCTGTACAAACTTCGGCGTAACTACCCCAGAGCAGAAGAGCTGGCAGCATTACAACAGAAAATTGACCGTTTAGAACAGCAGTTCGATGAAAAAATTGCCATCGAAAAAACCAAGCTGGTGGGCTTAAAGCAAAAAACCAGCAACTTAGAACGGCAATACGCGCAAAACTAAATTCGATAGATAGATTTAAACAGCCCCGCTAATGCGGGGCTTTTTAATTCCCGATAAATAAAGTATCTGCTTTAGCAGTTGTTTCACGGTGTGATGTTATGTTTTATGTGCGGCTGCCCCTGGAATTTACATTAATTAAGTAATATTTAATTACAAAATTAATATGCGTTTTCAATGTGAATTTTGTGTTTTGTGCTACACCTAATTTGCTGCCTAAGCAGTTGATGTCAAAACAAAATACAAAAAGGACATATATGAAAAGCTCATTTACTTACTCCCTGTGTGCGCTGGCGGTAAGCTCATTACTGCCATCCGGCTTTGCTTTTGCCCAGCAAAGCAACAACCAGTCCGATGCCCAACAGGTAGAGCGGATCGAAGTAACCGGTTCTCGTATTAAGCGCAATGATTTGGAAGGTGCTGCGCCGATCGACGTAATAAATCGGGAAGAAATTGCCAAATCTGGCTTTTCCAATCTGCAGCAGTTGTTGGAACGCACCCCCGTTGCTGGGACAGGTACATTTTCTACCCGTGGCAATAATCAGGATTCTACCGCCAACGGTGGTGCTGCCATCAGTTTACGCGGATTTGGCTCTGACGCTACCTTGGTATTGATAAATGGTCGTAGGGTTGCTGTCAGCGCTTTTGCTGAGAACATCGCGAACTCTTTTGTTGATATAAACTCGATACCGGTTGCTGCGATTGAACGTATAGAAATTCTTAAAGATGGTGCTTCTGCAGTCTATGGTTCCGATGCTGTTGCTGGTGTGGTGAACATTATATTACGCAAAGACTTTGACGGTGCAGAGCTTAGTGTTAGTCACGGTGGAACCACCGGACCATCCTATGATGAAACATCTGCTAGTTTGGTTTGGGGCGCTGAAACGGACGATGCCAATGCTACGCTGATACTGGACTATTTTAAAAATACCGTAATTACCGGCGCCGAAATGGGCCGTTTTGGTACGGCAAATCAGGCACCTTATGGTGGCCAGGATCTGCGTTCCTCACGGGGTTATCCCGGCAATTTTATTGTTAATGGTGTCGCTCGCATAGATCCGGGCTGTCCTGCCGACAGAACTTTTGGTCAGACTTGCGTATTTGACTATGGTCCCTATGGTATGACAGTGCCTGCGGCAGAGCGGGTAGGTGCGATATTTCAAGGCAGTCAGAAGTTTACTAATGGGATTGAAGGTTATGTAGAGCTGTCGGTGCAGCATAATCGTTCTCAGGCGTCAGGAGCGGCTACCCCCTTAGATGGTGATGCGGGTTTGACTGTGCCAGGAACACATCCAAACAATCCGTTTGGGGTCGATATTGGCATTAACCGTTTCCGTACCGTCGATGCTGGCGCCCGAACCTGGGATATTGAGTCTGACTCGTTGCGTATGGTGTTGGGTTTGCGTGGCCAGATTAATAACTGGGATTGGGATATTGCAGCGCAAAAAGGCCGCAGTGAATCGATGCAAACAGGCAGTAAACAGCAAGGCTGGGTACGCACAGATTTTCTGCAACAGCAAATTGATCTAGGTAATTACAATCCTTTTGGTGGCTTTGTTAATTCGCCAGAGGTGATTGACGCGATTACCACTTCACTGGTCAGGCGTGGTGAATCACATATTACTGCTTATGATGCCAGTATCAGCGGAGAAGCTTTTGCGCTGGGTGATCATATGGTGTCGATGGCGGCAGGTATTGAATATCGTGAAGAAGATGCTTTTGATCAGCCGGATGACCAATTTCAGCGTGGTTTAATCTTTGGTACTGAGTCGGTATCGGCGCAGGCACAGCGTGACCAATATGCGGCTTTTGTTGAATTACTGATTCCGGTGGCAGATGTGCTGGAGTTCACTGTTGCAGGACGATACGACCACTATAGTGATTTTGGTTCAACCACTAATCCACAATTAAGCATGAAGTGGCGGCCACTGGATAACTTTACGCTGCGCGCGTCATTTGGTCAGGGATTCAGAGCACCATCATTGGCGCAAATAGGTTTAGGGCCATCGCAGGAATCGGTATTTTTTACCGATACCTATCGTTGTCCAACTGCAGACCCGGCTAATCCAGCCTGTGCAGCTACCGATTACACAATAGTCTTCGTTGGTACCGAAGGTTTGCAGCCTGAAGAATCCGAAACCTTTAACCTTGGTGTGGTATGGCAGGTTAGCGATGAGTTTGATATTACTGCGGATATCTGGAGTATTACTCAGGATAACAAGATAGATAAAAATGATTATGAAAATGTCTATGACGCTGAATGTAACAATCAGAATAGCACCCGCTGTGTAAGGCTGGCGCCATTGCCTGGCCAGTCTCTGGGCGAGTTGTCGCGGTTGTTTAACAGCTATGTCAATGTCAGTGCTCAGGAAGCAACGGGTCTGGATTTATCAACGTCCTACATGATGAAATTACAGGATATGGGGCAAATCCGTTTTAGCCTGGATTGGTCTTATATCAGTAAATTTGAGAAAGATGATATCGACTATGCTGGCGAATATAACTATCCACAACACCGCTGGTTGGCATCGGCAGACTGGAACCTTGGAGATTGGGGAATAATCACCAGCCTCAGTTATATTGGTGAGTTTGAAGATTATGCTGCGCCAAGTGATGTAGAGAGTACAACGACCCGCTCGATCAGTGCGCAAATGCTGTTGGATATTCAGGCACGTTATAATTTGAATGACAAAACGCAGTTGGTGCTCGGTATGAATAATGCGCTTGATGAAGACCCACCATTTGCTATTGGTGATGGTGACGCGGATTTATATGGTTACGCGTCAAAAGTGCATAACCCCAGAGGACAGTATATTTATGGCAAAATTAGTTATCGTTTTTAGCGGTTAATTAATGGAGTAAAAACAGCGCCTTAGGCGCTGTTTTTGTTTGTGTTATTCCACTATCGGCTCGATATGAATTTCTACCCGGCGGTTTTGCGCCCGGTTGGCTTCAGAGCTGTTTGCTACCAGTGGGTAGTTAGGCCCATAGCCCTGGGTTTCAATGCGGATGGGTTGCACATTTTGTGCAATTAAATATTGTTTAACGCTGTCAGCACGGCTTTGCGACAGGTTCATATTGTACTGATAAGGGCCGGTATCATCGGTATGGCCGGCAACTACCAGCATGGTTTTTTCGTAATCACGCAGTACTTTGGCAATATCGTTAAACACCGGGTACAAATTGGCTTTAATATCGGCACGGTTAATATCAAAAGTTAATTGCGCCGGAATATCGAGGCGTAATTTATCGCCGTCGCGGATCACTTTAACGCCACTGCCGCTTAGCTGCTGATTTAAGGCTTTTTCCTGCTTATCCATGTAACTGCCTACCGCAGCACCGGCTAGTGCGCCGACTGCGGCTCCGATAACCAGCCGTTTATCTTTATGGTTACCGGTGGCTTTCCCGGCAACGGCGCCTAGCACGGCACCTATGGCAGCACCTTTACTGGTATTGGAATACTCATTGGTAGCACAACCTGCCATGGCCAAACTGGCCGCCATTAGTGTAACAACCAATACTGAATGACGCATACCGCTACTCCTTAAGTGTTTTTGCCAGCTTAGAGTATCAAACTGAATTCGTGCTGAACTATAAATGTCGGCTGTTGTTTACAGATTATGTAAATTATTTGATTTCTTTTCATATTCACTTTGGCTGATTTTTTCAGTATTGTACTCGGGTTATGCATGTTGGCGTTTTAGCCGGCAAAAGCAATAAAGGATAAAATAATGACAGTAGCGGCGCGCTTTTTATTGTTAGTGATGGCAACTGTGCTGGTGCAACCAGCAATTGCAGACGTATACAAATGCACAGATAGCAATGGCGAGGTAGTATTTCAGGGGGATCCCTGTCGCGCCGGCACTGAAGTGAAACTGGATATCCGCTTTGCCGAACAGCAACAGCAATCGGTAGAGCAGCTGGTAACTGGCAGTTGGTGTGAAATAGGCACCTCAACCGTCGCCAGCGGTAATGTACAACAAGACAGTGCGCTGCGTAAAACCTGGGTGTTTACCGAGCGGCAGATGGTACAGCAAATTAGTCAGGGCCAGCGCGAAGATACTTTCCGCTACCCCATAAGACAAAGCCCCGGCTCTTTTGTTGTTGATCATCCGGCGTTTGGCAGTGGCCAGGTCAGTTGGCAGGTTCGCACTCTGACAGACAGTCAGTTGGTTATTTCGGCCTATGGCGGTTTTACCCATCTTACCGCCGGCGATTGCGACTTAGTCATGGCCAGTACACAAAATTGAATAGACATATAGACGCCCAAACTTTAAGCTGCTGATATTACCTCAGCGTTTAGGTGTGTCTATGTTAAATTCAGCCTGGCGGCGTATTGTACTTAAGGTTGGCAGTGCGCTGATTTCCCCGGATGCTAAGGGGTGTTCTACCCGCTACTTATTGGCTATTGCCCGTTTTATCAGTGAATGTCGCCAGCAAGGTACAGAAGTGGTGCTGGTGTCATCGGGCAGTGTCGCTGCTGGCCGTTCGGCCATTGCTTTTGCTCATCAACCGTTACCGATCAATATTAAGCAAGCTATGGCGGCCGTCGGGCAAACTCAGATGATGGCGATCTGGAGCCATTTATTTGATTTTCGCTGCGCGCAAATTTTGCTGACACATGATGATTTAGCCGATCGGCGCCGCTACCTGAATATTGATAATACCTTACGGACTTTATTGGCGAATAAGGTGCTGCCTATTGTTAATGAAAACGACAGTGTTGCGACTGCTGAACTAAAAGTGGGCGATAACGACAACCTGGCCGCTATGGTAGCAATATTGGTAGATGCCGATGCCCTGATTATTTGTTCAGACATAGACGGCTTATACACTGCTAACCCCAGAACCACGCCGGATGCCCGTTTTATTGCCCGGGTAGACCGGATAGATGCCACCATTTATGCCATGGCAGGTGGCAGCCATCACAGTATTGGCACTGGTGGTATGTTAACCAAAATTCAGGCGGCAGAAAAAGCTACCAGACTCGGTGTCGATACGTTGATTATCAACGGCCAGAACGCCGCTGGATTTGATGCATTATTGCGTGGCGAACAGGCAGGCACTTTATTTGTCCGCCAGCAGGACAGATTAAGTGCAAAGAAACACTGGCTGCTTAACAGCTTAAAAAGCCAGGGCAGTATCACGCTCGATAGCGGTGCTGTGCAGGCACTACTGCATAAAGGCGCTTCATTACTGGCCAAAGGAATTACTGCTGTCAGCGGCCAGTTTGATAAAGGCGATGCCATTTGGCTGTGTGATCAAAGCGGAACGCAGCTGGCCAAAGGTATCTGTCAGTACAGTGCCACTGAATTACTGCTGATAAAAGGTTTACACAGCACGCAGATTGCCCTGACACTGGGCTTTTGTCCCAGCGAAGAAGTTGTGCACCGGGATGACATAGCACTGACAAGTTAACTACAGGTGACCGATGAAGATAGCAGTAATTGGTGGTGGTATTAATGGTGTAAGCAGTGCCTGGCAACTGGCGTTGGCCGGACATGACGTTAGCTTGTTTGAACGCGACAACCTGATGCAGGCGACGAGTTCTGCGTCATCAAAATTACTGCACGGTGGTTTACGCTACCTGGAGCAGGGCGAATTCCGCCTGGTGCGCGAAGCGCTGCAGGAAAGGCGCTGGTGGCTTAAAAAAGCGCCGCAACTTACCCGGCGTTTGCCAATTTTATATCCGCTTTATGCTGATTCTCGTCGTGCCCGCTGGCAACTTAAAATTGGTTTATGGCTGTACGATACTTTTGCCGGCCGTAAGGGTATTGGCCGCCACCGCTGGCTAACGGCGCAGCAAGCATTGCGCTGTTCGCCGCAGTTAAAGGCGGAAGGTTTAAGCGGGGCTTACCTGTTTTTTGATGGCCAGATGGACGATCAGAAACTCGGCTTGTGGATGGCGCAGCAATGTCGTAAAGCCGGAGTACAGTTGTTTGAGCACAGCCCGGTGCAGCAAGTCGCCACTGATGGCCGGGTGTTGCTTAGCAATGGCTGGCAACAGTTTGACCGTGTGGTTAATGTAGCGGGCCCCTGGAGTCAGCAATTGTTACAACAGTCTGGCCTGGCGCAGCAACCACTGGATTTAGTGCGCGGCAGCCATTTGCTGCTGCCACCGGTTGGCCGCTACGGCCATATGCTGGAGGTGCCGGGTGAAGCGCGGATTGTATTTGTGCTGCCGTATCAGGGCCAAACCCTGCTGGGTACGACAGAGGTGCGTCAGCAGCTAAATGAGGCAATTAAATGCTCCAATGCCGAGCGGGATTATTTGCTTGGTGTTTATAACCATTATTTTCATCCAGCCGCCAGTGTCGCCACGGTATTATCTGATTTTGCCGGCGTGCGGCCTTTACTGGGTGGCAGCGCCAGTGCCAGTAAAGCCAGTCGGGAATATCAGCTAAACTGGCAGGGCCGGGTGCTGACGGTGTCAGGTGGTAAGTGGACAACCGCACGGGCGCTGGGCCGCCAGGTCAGTGAACACATAGGCCGCTCAGTAAGGAAAGGCTAAATCTGCTGGCAAGGCCTGATCCGGCAGCGAATAATCACATACCCCTGCCGGGAAAATACGCCGTAACTGGCTAACATAAGGCTGTATATTCAGCGGCAAATAGTTGCCCCGCGCAATGGCATCATCCACGCTGATTAAGGCACAGTTAAACATTAAACCGTGCTTGGGCGCTCCTGCCTGTAACCGGCTGTTACTCAAGGGGGGATAGCGCTGTGCACAGGGTTCGCCGGCCTGCCAGACGGTTGCTCCGCTGGCAATAACACTGCCGTCAGCAGCAAAACAGTGATCCGTTGCCTGGGCCGGCTTTTGTTGTTGGCTTAACCACAGATCCATTAATGCAATAGCCTCGGGTAACGGGGTGTAGTCGGGATGACTAACCCAAATCAGTTGGTTATCAGCATGGCCATTGCGCTTTTGCAGGCGCTCGCGGGCAGCAAATGACGGTTCCAGGTGGTGCATATCCAACTGGGGGTCCAGGTAATGCCTGAGATCGAGGATGGGCTTGTTTGTCATGCCGAGAAATAACTGACCATAACGGTACGCCCGGGTGACTGCCGCCTGGTCAGCCCGATAACGCGCTGCGGCTTGTTCTGTCGCGGTAGATGGCTGGGGGCGGGTTATGTTGTGCCGGCCAAATGCGGATAACCACAGTGGGCTGTCGGTTAGGGGTTCAAAATAAATCCGTTCTTTACGCATTGCGCTTTGGTGACGCCAACTGCCAATGTTACGGTTTACAGCCAAAAAATCTGTCACGCTTAAACGGCCATCTCTGACGGCTTGCAAACCATACTGCACGCCTTGGTTATCCCACAGGCTGTGAGCAAAACCCTGCTTATCTGTACCGAAAATGGCTTGCAGATCGGCCCAGTAGCTCCAGTTAACCTTCGGCAATACCGGGTCAGTGACAAAGCGTTTTAGCCTACCCTGACGCGGGTTGTGTACCAGTGACGATAAACCTAGCCAGGCGTTCAAGCACTGCGTTGCGCCATGCATAGGTGTTGGCCGTTCGCCGTTCAATAGCTGCGTCAGGCTAATTTGGCTGTCGAATTTGCTGCTGTACTCGGTTGAATAACTTAAGCCTTCTAATAATTGCCGGCGGGCGCCGTGTTGCCAGTGGGCTTTATTGGCTGCGGTAAAGTAATAATAGTTATGCAGTAAATCGCAATCCAGCGCATACAGTGTTTGGCTGAGCATATCCGGGTAGCTGTACAGGGCAATACCACCGTCAAGCAGGTCTGCGCTGTTTTGCAGCAACAAATACTGCGCAATGCCACCACCGGAGCCGCCAATACCCAGGGTATAAACTGGCTGACCATACAAAGCAGTAAACTGCAGCTTTACCCGGCGGGCGGTATCTTCGGCCAGCAAAAAATTATAAGTGTGGCTGGTTTTGTTGACACTGGAACTGAGAATGGCAAAGCCAGCCCGCAGTTCGGCCTGACGATCTCTGATAAGCCGTGTTGTGCGCAAATGCCCTTGCCGATAGCCAATGCCGACACCGCCATGAAACTGGTAAATAAGTTTGCCATTCCATAGTGATGCACCCAGCTGGCTGCCATATTCGGTGCGGCTGATGGGCATCACTATGTAATAGAAAAACCGGTTTATGGTGCCAAGCTCCAACCGTAACAATAGCTGCCCGGCACTAACGGTGCCACCGTCATATACGCTGACTTCTCCGTCGCTGTCCAGTAGATAAAACTGCAGTTGTGTTGGATGCAGGCAATCTTTGCTATAGCCGCTGAGGCTGTCTTTAGTGGCGGGTAACACAATGCCAAAACCAGCCTGATTGTCAGGCTGCGGCGGTGTTATGCCTTGTTGTTGATAGCCGCAGTACAGCGGATAGCTAAGACCGCCGGCATATAACGGCATGGCCGGCCCTGTGCTGCCAACAGTAATAGGAAAGGTAAAGCTCTCTGCCGGTCGTGGGCTGTTAGCAATATGACCGCTAACCGGCAGCAGCTGGCCTGGCTCGGCCGGGGCAACCGCGAGGATAGGGTTGGCTTCGCGCCAACGCTGGCCAGGGCCGGTCAGCAGCAGTAACAGCAAGTACAACAGCAGCAAGGTTAACAGCCCGCAAAAGATGTAGCGCCGGCGTGATCTAAGCATCTGACAGCTCCGTTGTCGGTTGCAGTCAGTTAAGTTTAGTCAATAATTTAGCTGATGCCGCCATACCGCGCGGCTGCAACAGCTGTGCTTATAAGCTTATCGCCAGTATTTTTGAACGGCGCTGATAGTTGTACAGCTGCTTTTTCTGCGCCGGCAAATCATCTACGGTTAGCAGCTCAAAGCCATGTTCTAAAAACCAGTGGATGCTGCGGGTGGTGAGGGCAAACAGCTTGCTGTATTTTTGCTGCCGTGCCTGTTGGATCACCGCTTTGAGTAAGATACTACCGCGGTCGGCGTCGCGGTAATCCGGATGCACCGCTAAACAGGCAAATTCGCCGACATTGTCGTCCGGAAACGGATACAAAGCGGCGCAACCGATCACCAGGCCATCGCGTTCAATTAGCGTAAATTGGTTAATTTCCATTTCCAGCTGCTCGCGAGAGCGGCGCACCAGTAAGCCTTGCTGCTCCAGCGGCCGGATCAAATCCAGAATACCGCCAATATCAGAGATGGTCGCCTGGCGCAGTTTTTCCGCCGATTCGGTAACGATTTGCGTACCGATACCATCGCGCGAGAACAATTCCTGCAGCAGGGCACCGTCTTCATCGTAGCTGACCAAGTGACACCGCGGTACGCCGGCGCGGCAGGCGGTAATGGCAGCATGCAAAAACGCCAGAGTACCGGGACAGGCATTATCCTGCTGCTCCATTTGCTGCATAATTTTTTCGGCAGCATTGGGCATTAACTCGGCAGTAATTTCGCCATCTGCGCCAACAATACCGCCAATTTCGCTAAAACCTATCATCTTGTCGGCTTTTAACTTTATGGCTACCTGAGTGGCAATATCTTCGGCGGTTAAATTAAAGCTTTCACCGGTAACTGAAGCGGCTATCGGCCCCATCAGTACTATGCCGTTATTGTCCAACTGACGGCAGATACCGGCGGCGTCGATGCGCCGGACACGGCCGCTGTGATGGTAATCTATGCCTTCATCAACACCCAGTGGCTGGGCAATAACAAAGTTACCGCTAACCACGTTAATTTGTGCACCCTGCATAGGCGTATTGCTTAAACTCATCGACAGCCGGGCGGTAATATCTAACTGTAGCGCGCCGGCGACCTGTTTAATTAACTTAAAGGAGTCGTCATCGGTTACCCGTACGCGATTGTGATAGGCCGGCTCCAAGCCAGCTTGCTGCAGCGCGGCATTGATCTGTGGCCGGGCGCCATACACCAGCACCACTTTAATGCCTAAACTGTTTAACAAGGCAATATCATTGATAATGCTGCGAAAACCACTTTGGCTGATGGCTTCGCCACCCAACATCACGACAAAGGTTTTGCCGCGGTGTGCATTAACGTAAGGAGCGGATTGACGAAAACCGGAAACAAGTTCAGTAGTGCGCACGGGTGTGGGGCTTCCTTCTGCTATGACATTAGCTATATAGGACATAAAGATGGCAGCTGTATGACAAAATGCCAAGCCGGGCTGCGATAAAGCCGGCATTTTAGGTGATAAGTGGTTTTATATCCACTTTTAAGGCATATTTATTCTTAATCTGATATAGACAACAAGCAGTTGCCACTGCGGCACAGCTATTGTAAAACTGCTGCTATATAGTTGAGTCAACAGAGTGTAAGGCGGAGCGCAGGATGAGCAAGCAACAGCACAATAAAAACCAGGGCAAAGCTTTGCCCTGGTTCGGCCTGGCTTTTTTAAGTGTCTTTATGCTGGCTGGTATTGCCGGTGGGGTGGCGTTTTTCCGCGATGGCCAGCCTGGTGCCGGGTTGATGTTTATGGCGATGTTTTGTGGCATTTCCGCTTTGATGATGTTTTTGCTGCTGTATGGCCATAAGCAAGCACTGGCCGAGCAGGCAATGCTGCAAGGTGCAGCGCCGGGAGAGGGCATCGCCAGTAATAACAAAACCGGCTATCAGACCATGCTGGCGCTGGGGGCGCTGTTTTTGGCAATCGGTGCCCCCATCAGTTATATGGCAATAAGTGATGAGCTGCCAAAAGGCAATTACGCGGTATTGCTGGTGCTGGTATTCCCGTTGGTTGGCGCGCTATTACTGTGGCAAGGCCGTAGTAAGCTTAAACACTGGCAAAAAATTGGCAAAACACCGTTTTTTGCCGATCCGTTTCCCGGCAGTGCCGGTGGCCAGGTCGGTGGCTATTTTACCTTGCAACATGGCCGCTTTGCACAGCTGCCGCAGGCTACGCTGAGTTGCTTACATGTTTATCAGAGCGGTAGTGGTAAAAACCGCACAACCCAGCGTGAC
Organism: Rheinheimera muenzenbergensis; assembly: GCF_036984005.1. Taxonomy (NCBI): domain Bacteria; kingdom Pseudomonadati; phylum Pseudomonadota; class Gammaproteobacteria; order Chromatiales; family Chromatiaceae; genus Rheinheimera; species Rheinheimera muenzenbergensis. Next base: position 86,141 of record NZ_JALAAR010000006.1, on the reverse strand, counting down.
TCATTGTGGTCAGCTGAATGCCAGGTGTCGCGCGAGGTAGACGGCAAATTTTGGCTGGCGGTAGACGTGCCCGGGCATTTACCGGGCAGTGGTGAAGATGCCAGCTATTCAGGCCGCATTGAGTGGCAACTGAGCTGCAAAGGCGAACTTACTCTGAATAAAGAATTGCTGGAATTTAGCCGACAGTGGACCTTACCGGTAACTGCAGGCAACGCGCGTTGTAGCTGGCAGCCCCACGCCAGCGAAGTGGCGCTGCAGCAGCAACAGCGCCAGGTTGCGGCCTTTGACGCTGCCGCCAGCCAGATCCTGCAACAGGTGCAGGGCAATACCTTGTATTTAACCAGCCGCGCTGGCCGGCATAGCGGTACCGCATTAATACTGATTTTGTTTGGCGCAATTTTTACCGGCGCGGGTATATTTCTGATGTACCAAGCCTTAACGGAAACAGCCATGCTATGGCTTATGGCGTTGATATTTACACCTATTGGTGCGCTGATTTTAGCTTACGGTCTGTTTTGGCTGGGGCGTGGCCTCAATGCCAGCGTGACACCGGGTAAGGTGTGGATGCAGCGATCTATGTTTGGCATCCGGTTATATAAGCGACAAACCGCGTGCAACAAGCCAGAGCATCTTAAGATCAAAGAAACGATGGCCTCGACAAGCTCCGAAGGTGAACGCACTGAGTACTTCTGCCTGCAAGCCAGTGTTGATGGCAAAACCTTAGTGCTGGCTGAAGGCATTATTGGTCGCGATGCGGCAGAGGCGTTAAAACAGCAAGTGCTTGAGGCCTTGCTACCTTGATAGCTGCATAAGCACAGGCCGCAATAGCGGCCTGTGTTGTTTCTGTCGTTATTAGCGTTATAAAGTCAGCGGTTACCAGCTACAGAGTTGGGTCCAGCTGGTATCACTGCCGGGTACAGACTGTGTCCACCAGTTGGCCTGATACAGCGCGTTTTGATAAATCAGCTTATCGCTGGCGGCGGCGTGGCTGGGCTGGCCTTGCCAGTCGTTTTGCGGCCAGTTTGGATAAGTGTTTATCTGGCTTAAGTCATAACCGGGGCAGTTACCCGGTGGGTTGCCATCCCCGCCATCATCTGGAGCCGGACGCAGGTCGAGGTTATAAAAGTGGCTGTTATCCCGCACATAAGCACGGTTGGCGGCTAAATCGCTGCTAAATTCCACGTTATCGCCGTTTAACAGTCCAATTTGCAGCAGGTTGCTGTACTGGGTGTTTACCTGCGCCGCCAATTCTGTTGCCCAGAGTGCGTTGGCGATATTGCTATTGGTGATTTGCCAGCGCTCGTCTATCAGCTCCTGGCCTGTGGCGTTAAACAAGCGTAACTGGGCATAACCGCCGACTTCGGCCGGGGTTTGCAGGTTTACGTAAGCACCTTTATCAAACCATAGCGGCGGCGGGGTGTCGGTATTACCATTTACCAGTTCTATGTCGGAGCAGTTATAAAAGCCTTCGCCGACCACATCAACCCGTTGCCAGCGGGTATAGAGCACCGCCTGGCCGCTGCGATTGGCAGGTAGCGGTACCTGCAGCGTGTAGTAACCGGCATCGGCTGCAACATCACTTTGCTGGTGAATAAGCTCCAACTGACTCCAGCTAAGTTGCTCGCTGGCAATATTAAAGCCGGGTTTGCTTAAATAGATTTGCCAGAAACTGGGGTTATGCGGCGTAGTAGCGCGAAAGCGCAGCGTTAGCTCACTGCTTTGCGCCAGGTCGATAGTGGTGCGCTGCCAGTCGGCAGATGGAATATCGATACCGCTTTTGCGGCTGTCGCCGGCGGCGCACAGGCTGCCATCGCTAACCACGCTCTGTACGGCGGCCATATTGCGATAATCGCCGACGTTAGCAGAAAATTCATGATGTTGGGTTAGCATATAACCGCCGGATTGCTGGTAAGCCACGCGGCAGGCTGCATTAGGTATACCGCTGCCATCGGCCGGCCACCAGTAGCCGCCGTCATCTTTACATATTTGCTGCCGGGCTTTGGGGTAGTCGACATAGCCATGGCTGCTGGCCTGCAGACTGATAAATAGCAGGCTGGTTGTTAGTAGGGCTGGGAGTATGTGTTTGGATTGCATAGTGATTTCTCTTGGTTATCGGGCTTGGCGCTCCGGGTCGAAGACCTTCTCAGGCTCGCCACAGCAACTCGCCCGCACTGGCGTGCGGACTCAGACACTCTGTGGCGCCCTGATAAGGCATCGACCCTCGCAAGGAAAAGCGGAAAGTTTGCAGCTTACCGCCTTGCACTCTGTAGCAGGCTATAAATTACAGATAAAGCTCCAGCTGCCATCACTGCCGGGCACCGAGTTGGTCCACCAGTTGGCTTTGTATACGCCGCCCTGGTAAGACAAATGGTCGCCGCCGTTGGCATGGCTGGGATTGCCGGCCCAGTCGGTTTGTGGCCACTGCGGGTAAGGGTAGATAGGTGCGCTAATGCCGCCGCAGCTATCACCGTTACCACCATCACCGCCATCGCCGGCACCAATATCTACCAGCGGTAACTGCGGGTACTCCTCTGCAAAGGCGTACTCGTTACCGTTGACACTAAGTACCCAGTTAGATGGCATTGGCATCGGCAGTTGATAGTTCAGCGTTACAGTAACGCTTTCGCCACTGGCGACGCTTAAATACGCCGGCAGCGTAAAGGCAACGCGGTGCAGGTTGTTCTCAAGGCCACCGATATTGTTACCACTGGCGTTACGGCCGCTTGCTATTACCGTTAAACCAAAACCACTTTGATCGCTGATGGTATCGGGAATGGCAGTTGGCACATCAAAGCTAACACTGCTGCCGCCCGGAATAGTGCTGTTGCTGTGGTTGGTCAGGGTTAGTTTAGGGTTGATAGGAAAGTTTTGATCGCCCAGTTTAAAGTCGCTGATACTCAGACGGATATCAGCTGCCTGAGTTGGCATAACGCGCTCGGCTTTTATTGCGCCATATTGGCTGGCACCACGGAAGCTATTGTAGAACTGCGTGGTTAGCGTATTGCCGATAAAGTACTCGCCTTTGGCGGCATCCCAGTCATAATCGCCGGCCAGCTCCCAAAACATTACGCCGCCGATACCGTTATCAATGACGTACTGCGCTTTGGTAGCGATACTTTGCTCGGTTTCTACCGATAAAAACACTTTTTTCTGTGCGTTCCATAACCACGGCGCGACCGCTGTGGCGTCATAATGCCGGCTGTAGCTGCCGGTAAGTTGATGCTCAGGGTTAGCCGGGTCCAGTTCATACAGGCTGAAGTAGCTGGCGCTGATGCCTTCGGCCAGGTTCATCGTGTGCCACAGCGGGTTAGAGCCGGCGGGCATTTCATTGCCCATGGTGTTTTTATCATGCCACAGGTTATCAATACCAACAGCGCCATTACCGCATTTGCTTACCGTGCTGCCGCCGGTGCCGGGTGGGCACTGGCTCTGGTTGGGTAACGCCGCGCTGCCCCATAAGCCAAAGCTGCCACCTTGTACGTCTTTCCAGCCACGGCTGTAATACGGAATACCAATATTGATACGGCCGGCTGGCATAGTGCCGCGGAAATAGCGGTAAGCCCAATCGGTATTCAGGTAACCGATTTGCTGGTACTGCGCCGTGTTGTAGTAGTTCCAGGCTTTAAGCTCTGCATCTTCGCCGGTATCGAACAGCGCCGCATTATGGCCGACAAACTGGTTCCAGGCTCCGTGCAGGTCGTAACTCATAATGTTTACGTAATCCAGATACTGGGTAACCTGAAACGCTTCCATACCACGCAATAGATAACCGGAAGAGGGCGAGGCAATGGTTAGCAGATAATGCTTACCATCCGCAGCGCCAGCGGCATCCAGTTTTTGCCGCAGTACTTTCATCAGCTCAACATAAGAGCGCATTAAACCGCCCCGCAGACCGTTAGCCAGTGCGAAGTCGTCCGGGTTGCCGGCATCGTTCATGCTGGTCGGGTATTCGTAGTCAATATCCACACCGTCAAAACCGTACTGGCGGATAAAGGCCACGGCCGAGTCGGCAAAGGTATTAATACCCTGCTGGTTAATGCTTAAGTCGCTGTTGGTGGTCATACTATAAAAACCGCCGCTGGCAATCCGGTTGCCGTTACTGTCAAAGTAACCGCCGCTTTCTGCCCAGCCACCGACCGAGATCAGGGTTTTCACATGCGGGTGCTGCTGTTTGTATTTTTGCAGCAAGTTAAAGTGGCCCTTGTACGACAGGTTAGGGTCCAGTTCAGCACCGGCTACGCCCGGCCATTCCATGCCGGTAGAGGCATTGCTTGGATCTGTGGTGTCACCGACTGAAATTTGATTAGCCGCATTTACATGGGCAAAGGCGTAGTTAATATGGGTAATTTTATCCCACGGAATATCCGAGGCTAAATAGGCCGGCTGGCCGTTTTTACCATGGCGCCAGCTGGTAAAGTAGCCAATGATGCGCCGCGGGTGATCGGGGCTGATCATCTCGCGGCCATTAGCGTCATACACAGTGCAGTAAGGCACGCTAATGCCGGGCGTTTGATACAGACCATCGGGCCGGCAGCTGTTATCACCGGGTACGCCGGGATCGGGTTCCGGCTCTGGTTCGGGGTCTGGCTCTGGTTCGGGATCCGGCTCAGGCTCTGGCTCGGGGTCTGGCTCAGGCTCTGGTTCAGCACCGTCACAGCTGCCCAGTGGGCGCCACTCCTGATAGGGGGCCGAATGGCTGACGGGGTCGTTGCCCTGAGTCCACCAATTAGCCTGAAAAGCTTGTTGTTGCTGTTGTACCTGAGCGCCGCCACTGTAAGCGGCATCGTTTTGCCACAATGGCAGATTAGTACAATCAACCGCGCGGGCCGAAAAGGCCGCTGTGCTGGCCAACGCCAGCAGCGACAAGGTAGTTGTAAGTTTCATAATTTGTTTCCTGCAAAAATGCCACAGGGAATCTAAGCCGATGCCAGGGAGCAAGAGCCGCTTTGCTTAAAGCTAACCGTTGAAGCCCTGGACGGGCTGAGACGAGCCCCCATGGATGGGTTAACGGCGTGTTAGCGTGGGCAAAACGGTTTTTGCTTACTCCTCTGTCTAGACTGTTAGTTACTGCGGCAACATTAGTTATTGCTGCGTATGGCCTAAGCCTTCATGCATCGCGTTTAAAATATGGCCATTGTCGGCATCGATTTCCCAGGCAAAAATACCGCCCAGCTGATGCTGCAGAATGTAAGCGCCTTTTTCGCGTACTGACCGCTTGGTATCGATACTGATCAGCGTATTGGTAGCCGGGTTCCAGACATAGCTGGCTTTGGCGGTATCATCCCAGCCAACCGTAAAGCCGTTGACGCCGCTGGCTTCCGGCCCGCCCATAAAGTCGGCTTCAATTTTCTTGTAGTCCATAATGCCGCGCTCCCAGCCACCGGTAATGCCATCACCACCGGTGCCGGTAAACGGATTATCACCCGTTGTGCCAGACACATTCTGCCAGCCGCGGCCGTACATAGCGGCACCCAGCGCAATTTTGCCAGCCGGTACACCGCGGTTTAGCAGGTACTGCACGGCTTCATCAGCGCTGAAGCCAACAATAGGTGAGTTCGGTGACGGATACAGACCGGTTTGATGGCCCAGCACGCCATTCCAGGCACCGTAGTAGTCGTAGGTCATCAGATTGATGTAGTCCATATAAGGTGCGGCATCTTCCCAATCCACTACGCTGAGTTTTTCTACCCCGCCTGACATGGCAGCTGCTAATTCGTACTCGCGACCGGTTTCTACGCTAAGAGCATCCAGCGCAGCGCGCAGTTCCTGCATTAGGGTGGCAAAGCCGGCACCGTCCTGTGGGCTACCCAGATCTGGCGTTACGCCGCCGCCGCCCGGGAACTCCCAGTCGATATCTATACCGTCAAAGAAATCGTAGGTACGGATAAAGTCGATAATCGATTCAATAAACACGGCGCGGGCTGCCGGGTTTACGCCGACCTGATACAGCGGATCAGATAAGGTCCAGCCGCCAACAGAAGGCAGAATCTTAATATGCGGGTGCGCTTGTTTCAGCCGGTACAGTTCAGCAAAAATGCCGCGGATTGGCTGATCCCAGACATCGCCCGGATAGCCTTTTTCCAGCGCAGCGAACTTATCGTGCACGACTACGGAATAATCCGGCTTGCCAGCACACTGGCTGTTTAGCGCCGCATAACCTTGCGGATTCGACTGGCGTAAGCCTTCATTCGGACCACACAGCGGAATAAAACCATAATAAATGTGGGTCAGATTTTGCGCCGGTATATCGGCAGCGTGAAAGGCCCGGCCATAGATACCCCATTCAACAAAGTAGGCGCCAACTTTTTTCCCGGTAGTGTTATTAAAAGCGACGTTATTTTGCTTCAGTGGATGTGGCCAGGCGGTCATATCCAAATCAGTCCAGGGGTCAAAACTGCCATCGCCGCCGTCACCGCCATCACCTGAACCGGCTGTAACAGAAACGGTTTTGACATCACTGTCGGTACAAAGCAGGCTACCGCTACTTTGCTGACACAGGCTAACAACAAAGTTGTAATTGCCGGTGCTGCTAAAGCTGACGCTGGTACTGCCGCTTTGCGCTTGCTGGCCATTGGCCGTTAATGCCGCGCTGTGTACGACGCTACCATTTTGCTTTAATTGCCACAGATTACCGTTCGTACCCCACCACATATTCCAGGCCAGGTTAAGGCTGGCGCTGCCGCCGTTTAACGTTACGCTGTCTTCAGACCAGGCAAAAGTTGGTTTAGCTGGTGCAGCCGGGTCAACAGGGTCAACCGGGTCAACTGGGTCAACTGGGTCAACCGGGTCAATCGGGTCAATCGGGTCGACCGGGTCAACCGGGTCAACCGGGTCAACCGGGTCAACCGGGTCAACCGGGTCAACCGGGTCGGTGCCGCCAGTGCCACTGATCGTCAGGGTGGTAATGCCGCTTTGGGCGCATTCTTCGGTCGCGCCGTTTACCTGACATAAGCTAACTTGCAGCTGATAACTGCCCGGTTGGCTAAACATAAGGTTAGTGTTACCACTTTGCGCATTTTGGCCGTTTGGCGTTAATGCAGCCTCAAAGACAACGCTGTCATTTTTTGTTAAATACCACTTGTTACCATTCGTGCCCCACCACATATCCCAGCGAAGTGGTACCTGTACGCTACCATTTTGTAACTGGTAGTCGGCCGGCATCCAGCTGATCACCGGCGCATTGGGTGTAGCGGCCTGCACACTGGCCGCTAACAGCAGTAAGCTCAAGCCGCCACTGCCTTTAACTATTTGTTTTAACATAACTTCCTCCAATCGTGCTGCATTAATTATTTTATTTTTTATTGCTTATTATTTACCTGTCTGCCAACATATTCAGCAGCTGTTCAGGTTAAATTATTTTTGCGCCAGCCCGGCAATACTGCTCCCTGTTGCTTACAAAATAAGCGGTATTGACTATGGCAAAAATGACAGCGTTGTCAAAATATTGCAGTAAGATTTCAATGATATTTTTCTGATGTGTAATTAACTATCTGAATTAATTGTAAAAATATTTCTGGCGGCGTGTCAGGAATTTTTACACAATATCGGGCCAAAATATTGTTTTTCGGGAAGGATGTAAATTTTAGCCGCCGCACTAATGGCAGTGCGGCGGCTAAGAACAGATTTAATCGAGGATGATATGTGGCACAAAGCGTGAGCTGTCTTTGGTGATCAGGCTGTTATCTTCGCGTATGCAAATACCCGCTGCGCTGTCACCCACCAGCCAACTACCAATCAGGCTATAGTTATCGCCAAATTTGGGTAGTGGAGCTAATTGCTGGCGGATATAACCACTGTCGTTATAAGGGCCATCTTGCTTTAACAACTGACCGTCAGCGGTAAGCAGCTCAATGTTGGCACCTTCGCGCGAGAATATCGGTTTGCGAAGCCAGCCGTTTTGCAGAGGGCTGCCATCATCAAAAAAAGCCGGTAACAAGTTAGGGTGGCCCTGATGTTTTTGCCATAGCAATGGCAATATACCTTTGTTTGACAGCAGGCATTTCCACAAAGGCTCGATAAACTGGGTCTGGCTGCTGAGAATAGTGCTGGCGAAGTCCTCCTGCAGCATAAATTCCCACGGATACAGTTTAAATAAGCCCTGTATTGGAAAGCCGTCTAAATCGACCAGCTGGCCGTCAATGTCGCCCAGTTGTTCTAATTGAATATAACGGCAGTTCAAGCCGGCCTGCAGCGCTATATCCATCAGGTAATCTACAGTGCCTTTGTCTTCGATACTCTCTGTTACGCTGGCAAAATAGAAAGGCTGAGGCAGGTTAAGCTCGCTAAAGGCTTGCTGCAGTTTATCCTGTAAAGAATTAAACTGGTCGGCGCCTTGTGGTACTTCACCACGCATCAGTTGGTCTTCCAACCAGACCCACTGGAAAAAGCCGGTTTCGTACAAGGATGTCGGGGTGTCGTAATTCAGCTCCAGCAGCTTAGCCGGGCCGGTACCGTTATAACTAAAATCCATCCTGCCGTACAAATGTGGTTGCTGGCTGCGCCAACTGTCACGTACCGCATCCCAAAATTGTGACGGTATGGCCAGTTGCTGTAATTTTTGCTCATCGTCGACGATATCAGCTACCAGATCCAGCGCCATCTGATGCAACTGTTCGGTCGGATCTTCCAGGTCCTGTTCTATTTGCTGCAGGCTAAACTGATAATAGGCGCTTTCATCCCAATAGGGCTCGCCGTCAAAGGTATGAAAGTTAAAACCAACGCTTTCGGCAAAAGCTTTCCAACCGGGACGTGGCTTGCTGTTGATGCGTTTCATTTATGCTTAACCACCATAGCTGCCGGAGCTGCGCTGCGCTGCCTGGGCACCAAAACCGCCGCGCCGCGCCATAGTTGCCGGTTTTGGCTGTACGGCAGAAGGACGGATACTGGCCGGGCCGGGCTGAGAGGCGACTGCCGTGTTCGTTGCGGTACGGAAAGTGCTGCGATCATCACGCGATTTATACAGCGGCTGGTTTGCTACCGGGCTACGGTTATTGTTGGCTGTTTGCTGTTGTGGCGCGCCGGCCATACCACCGCGGTTCAGCATCTGGCCGGCCATAAAGCCCATCATCATCGGCATAAAAAAGCCGCTACTTTGCTGGCTTTGCTGTGCTGCAGGTTCAGTGCTATTCACGGCTAAAACCGGTGCATTTTCACATTGGCCGGCACCAAAGTCGGTTTCACATTCCTGTTTGCTGGCATAGCGTGGCGCTACCTGCGGGTGCAAGGCTTTCGCCTCGGCAAACGCCGCTTTACATTCAGCCGGTGGGTTGTAATAGGCCGCGCACTCGTCTGGGTTATTAAATACCTGAACGTCAACCGGCTTTTCGCCACAGCCTGCCAATACCAACCCTGCTGCCGGTACCATCATAATTAAACGGGCAGTTTTGCTGCGTTTAAACTGTTTGCTCATGTTGTACTCCTTAGTAGCTCATGCAGGCGGCATTTAACATACCTACTGTCACTGAACAGGCCGCAGAGAAAATACCAGCGGCCAACTCGCCCTGGCTAATACGTTGTGGCAGTTGTTTTAGTGCGGCGCTGCTGATGATAAAAGTGATGACCTGAACGGCTAAGGCCACGCCGCCCCAGATAGCGCAGTCTAATAACGACATTGAATGGGTAATGGCACTGGCCAAAGGCCAGGCAAAGCCAATAATAGCGCCGGCAAATGCAATAGCCGCTGCCGGATTATTGCTACGGATAAGGCCAAACTCGTCATGCGGCGTAACCCAGGTGTATAAACGGATAAATAGCAGCAACAACACAACTGCCAGCACAAAATAAGCGCCGAAGGCCGGTAAGCCCGCGAGAGAAGATAAGGCGGTATCTAGCATGAAATATCCTGTAGTTAATTGGTCTGGCGCTGATCCTGCGTAAAAACGCTAACTAGTTCAAGTTAAATCGTCCAGTGCTGCATGGTTATTTATCGCAGATTGCCCTGCGCTTAACGGCTAAGTGCTGGACAGCGATGATCCACGCCCTACACTGGCAAAGTATTGCAATAAACCTTAGTACCTATAATAAGATGTTTTACCTAACCAGGAACCCAAGATGAAAAAACTTACTACAGTGGCGCTTAGTATTGCACTGGCACTGACTGCGACAGCAAGCAACGCCGGTACTGCCGACAATGCCACCGCACAAACTGCTGCCGTTGCCAGCCAGAGCCGTTTAAGCTCGGGCATTACACTGGCCAATATGGACAGCAGTGTGGCTCCGCAACAGGATTTTTTCCGTTACGTAAACGGCAAATGGCTCGACAGCACTGAAATTCCGGCGGATAAAGCCCGCTGGGGTAGCTTTGATGAATTGCGTGAGAACGCCGAAAAACAAGTGCTGGCGATAGTGCAGCAGCTGGCAAGCCAGCAACATGCTAAAGGCTCAGAAGGGCAGAAAATTGCCGACTTGTACCAATCTTTTCTGGATGAAGAGCTGGCCGAAGTGCTGGGTTTAAATCCTTTACGGGGTGAGCTGGCCGCAATTGAAAACCTGAAAAGCCATGCGGATTTAACCACACTGTGGGGTAACTGGCAGCGGTATCGTATTGGCACGCCGGTAGCGGTATATGTCGGCCAGGATCAGAAACAGTCGGATCAGTATATTACCGGAGGCTCTCAGGCTGGCTTAGGTTTACCCGACAGAGATTACTACTTAAAAGACGACGCCCGTTCAATTGAGCTGCTGCAGAAGTATCAGGCCTTTATTGCCCAGCTGTGGACCTTAGCTGGTTTTGATAATGCGCAGCAGGTTGCGGCTGATATTGTCGCACTGGAAAAACAGCTTGCTGGCGCGCAATGGAGCCGGGTGCAAAACCGTGACCGTAATGCCACCTATAACAAACTCAGTGTGACAGAGCTCAGCAAACTGGCGCCGGGTTTTAACTGGCAAGCTTTTTTAACCGCGGCCAATCTGGGCGATATCAGTGAGCTGGTGGTGCGTCAGCCAACGTACTTTACTGCCTTTGCCAAACTGCAGGCCAATACGCCGCTTAAACAATGGCAGCAGTATCTTAAGTTTCATTTGCTGCGTAGCAATGCCAACAATCTGAGTAAAGCCTTTGTTGATGCCAGCTTCGATTTTTATGGCAAAACGCTAAATGGCTTGCAAGAACAGCGCAGCCGCGAAAAACGCGCCGTTAGCCTGGTTGATAATAACCTCGGCTTTATGGTGGGCAAAAAGTATGTCGAACAGTACTTTAAGCCAGAAGCCAAAGCGCGGATGGACCAGATGATTGAAAATCTGCGTGCAGCGTTTCGCCAGTCGATTGACGAGCTGGAATGGATGAGCCCGGTAACGAAAAAGCAAGCGCAAATTAAGCTGGCAAAATTTAATACCAAAATTGGTTATCCGGATAAATGGCGTGATTACAGCTGCGTTGAAATTAATGCCGCCGATTTAGTTGGCAACCTGCGCCGCAGCGCCGAGTGTGAATATCAGCGCAGTATCAATCGTTTAGGTAAGCCTGTTGATCGCACTGAGTGGGGCATGACACCGCAAACGGTTAATGCCTATTACAGCTCCACCATGAATGAAATAGTGTTTCCGGCGGCCATTTTACAGCCACCTTTCTTTAATGTGGATGCCGACGATGCAGTGAACTACGGCGCTATAGGCGGCGTTATCGGCCATGAATTTACCCACGGTTTTGACGACCAGGGCCGCCGATCTGATGGCGACGGTAACCTGCGCGACTGGTGGACTGAGCAAGATGCGGCGCAGTTCCAGCAACGTGCCCAGTTAATGGTTGACCAATACAGTGCTTTTAATCCGATAGACGACTTACACCTGCAGGGCGCACTGGGCCTGGGTGAGAATATCGCCGACTTAGGCGGTTTAACCGTGTCGTACAAGGCCTATCAAAATTCATTGCAAGGCCAAAGCGGTGCTGTTATTGACGGCTTTACACCAGAGCAGCGGTTCTTTATGGGCTGGAGCCAGGTATGGCGGATAAAATTCCGCGACGAAGCACTGCGCCAACAAGTGATCACCGGGCCACACTCGCCGGGCATGTATCGCGTGCTGGGTACCCTGTCGAATATGCCGCAGTTCTATCAGGCTTATGATGTAAAGCCGGGTGATGGTATGTACCGTGAAGAAAAAGTACGGGTGAAAATCTGGTAATAGCCAGGGGTTTACTGAAACAAAACAGGGGCTTAAGCCCCTGTTTTTTTGGTTGTGATCAGAGCCGATGCTTTACTGCTGATCTGACGAGGGTAAGTTCTGCGGGTCAAATTGCTCGGTTTTTTCGGCCAGCAGCGCCGTTAACTGCTGCTCAAGCTTGTCGACTTTTTCACGGGTACGCAGCAGTACATTACGTTGCACATCAAACTCTTCACGACTAACAAAATCCAGATCAGCAAGTTTATGCTGCAACACCTGTTTTACTTTGGCTTCAATATCATCGGCGAACTGGCGCACCTGCGGTGGTATGGCATTGCCAATTTGTTTGGCAATATCTTCAATTTTCTTCGGGTCGATCATGCTATGCTCCTGTGTTGCGTCAGGCGGTTAGTGGCAGTGGCCGGAAAACCTTGGCTATTCTACGGCGAAAAGTGTGCTTAGCGAATGAAATTTGTCAGCAATTTTCGTTACAATGCCGGCCTTGCAAAAAGGGTATGTGAATGAAGCTGAATCCGCAACAAAATGCTGCCGTTAAATTTATCAGTGGGCCATGTCTGGTGTTGGCCGGCGCAGGCAGTGGCAAAACCCGGGTGATTATCAACAAAATTGCTTACCTTATTCAGCAATGTGAGATGCCGGCCCGGCATATTGCCGCGGTCACTTTTACCAATAAAGCCGCGCGTGAAATGCGCGAACGCATAAACCAGCAGTTGCCTAAAACGGCCAGCCGCGGCCTGACTATTTCAACCTTTCATACGTTGGGGTTGGAGATCCTGAAAAAAGAACACCGCCATATTGGCTATAAAGCCAATTTTACCCTGTTTGATGATCAAGACAGCATGGCGTTGCTAAAAGAGCTGACAGAACACGATTTACAAGGTGATAAAGATTTACTGCGGGCGTTGCAAAGCCGGATCAGCCATTGGAAAAACGAGCTGACGCTACCAGCCAAAGCGTTAGCTGAAGCCAAAGATGCCCAAAATATCAGCTTTGCCAGCTATTATCAGCGTTATGCCGAGCAACTAACTGCCTGCAATGCATTAGATTTTGATGATTTGATTTTACTGCCAACCCTGCTATTTGCCCACAATGTTGACGTGCGGCAAAAGTGGCAGCAGAAAATTCAGTATTTATTGGTAGACGAATATCAGGACACCAACACCAGCCAGTATCAGCTGGTGAAATGGCTGGTAGGTGAGCGGCAGCGTTTCACGGTGGTGGGAGATGATGATCAGTCTATTTACTCCTGGCGTGGTGCCCGGCCGCAAAATCTGGCGTTATTAAAAACCGATTTTCCACAGCTTAATGTGATCAAGCTGGAGCAGAACTATCGCTCTGCCGAGCGGATCCTCAAAGCGGCAAACATTTTAATTGCCAACAATCCGCACGAGTTTGACAAGCAATTGTTCAGTGAAAATGGCTATGGCGTGCCGCTAAAGGTTATCCCGTGCAAGCATGAAGAAGATGAAGCGGAAAAGGTGGTAGCAGAGATTATTTCGCACCGCTTTATTAATCGCAGTCAATACCGCGATTATGCTTTGTTGTACCGCGGTAATCATCAATCGCGGGTATTCGAAAAAGCGCTGATGACTAACCGGATCCCTTATAAAATTTCAGGTGGCACGTCGTTTTTTTCCCGCACAGAAATTAAAGACGTGATGGCTTACCTGCGGCTGGTGGTAAATCAGGATGATGACAATGCACTACTGCGGGTAATTAATGTGCCGCGCCGCGAAATAGGCGCAGCCACCCTACAGCAGATTGGTAACCTGGCAAAAGATAAGCATATTAGTTTGTTTGAAGCCTGTTGTGACAGCGAGTTGTCAATGCACCTGTCTGCCCGGGCGCACGGCGCTGTAAAGCAGTTTGCCGATTGGATAGTGGCAATTGCCGACAATGTGCAACGGGCAGAACCTGCTGAAGCCATCAGAGATTTAATCCGCCAGAGCCATTACGAGGCCTGGTTGTTTGAAACCAGCAGTAGTGCTAAAGCGGCCGAAATGGCACTGAAAAACGTCAATGAGCTGTATCGCTGGATCAGTGAAATGTTGCAGGGTAAAGATGACGCGCAACCAATGACGCTGTCTGAGGTTGTTACCAAACTTACGCTACGCGATATGATGGAGCGGCAGGAGCAGGAAGATAACGCCGATCAGGTGCAATTACTAACCTTGCATGCTTCCAAGGGCTTGGAGTTCCCTTATGTATTTATGGTTGGCATGGAAGAGGGCATTTTGCCGCATCAAAGCAGCATAGATGAAGATAACGTCGAAGAAGAACGGCGTTTAGCCTATGTTGGCATTACCCGGGCACAGCGGGAACTGTTTTTTACCTATGCCAGAGAGCGACGCCAGTTTGGCGAAGTTATCCGGCCGGAACCCAGCCGGTTTTTACATGAATTGCCGCAGGATGATCTGGAATGGCAAAGCGCTGTAGTGGTTAAAACGGCCGAGCAACGCCAACAAAGCGGACAGGCGCATATAGAACGTTTACGCCAGTTGCTTAAAAACAAGTGATGGCGTTTTTGCCAGTTGTTCGGCCGAGATCAGCTCGGCAACATATTTACCTTGCATAAAACAGCAGCCTTCCGCTAACAGCAGGTTAAGCAGCTCCGGGCTGTCAACACCATCAGCCAGCAGTCGGAACTTATAATGCAATGCCAGTGTTTGCAGCATCTGTAACAGCTGGCGCCGCTGCTCATTGCGCACCAACTGGCGGCAGAATGCCGGTGCCAGCTTAACAAAATCAAATAACTGCTGTATTAGCAAGCCCATTGGCGCGGTCTCGGCGGCAAACTGGTGGATCGCCAGACGTAAATCCTGCTTGCGTAAATACTGTAATTGCTGGCTAACGTCATTACCGGCTTGCAGCAATTCCCGTTCGGTAAACGCCAGGCACAGACGATGTTTTTGTGTAACGGTCTGCACCTGTTGTTTTAGCCAGTCAAATAATTCTGGCTGTAATAAGTGGCCGGTACTCAAGCGAACGGTCATCAGGCCGCTGCAGTCATCACTGCGGTTCAGCTGTTGGCAGGCCTGTTGTAAAATAAGCTGCTCAATTTGCGGCATCAGGCCGGCATCAGCGGCATACTGGTTAAAATCGTGCTGGGGGCCAAACTGCGGATGTTGCCATTGGGTATGCACTTCGTATCCAAGCAGGCTTCTGGCCTGGCCGCACAGTACCGGTTCAAAAATAGCGTTAAACTGTTGTTGCTCCAGCGCCTGTTGCACAACCTGTTCCATCGTCAGCGCCTGCAGCATACGCTCACGCATAGTTTCGTTGAAGATGACAAAGCGGTTGCGGCCCATCGATTTTGCCTGATACATAGCGGCGTCAGCATCACGTAGCAGAGCTTCTGCCTGGCTGTGATGGGTGTTGAAATAAGCGATACCGATACTAGCACCTGACTGTACCTGTTGGCCCTGCAGCAAAAACGGCTGTCTGATGCGTTCAATAATGCGATCGGCAACCTCTTCCGCATCCTGCTCATGCAGCAAGCTGGTAAGCAGTACTACAAACTCATCTCCGCCAAGCCGGGCAACTAAGTCATGCTCGCGCACTGTACTTTGCAACCGCTTACTGACTTCAATCAGAAATGCATCACCGATATGGTGGCCCAGGGTATCGTTGATCAGCTTGAAACGATCCAGATCGATAAACAATAAGGCAATGCTTTGCTGTGGTTGGCGTTTATACAATGCATACTGTTGTTTTAGTTGCTGTAAAAACATTTGCCGGTTGGCAAGGCTGGTGAGGGCATCGTGGTTAGCTTCGAAAAACAGTTTCTGCTCAGCTTTTTTCCGCTCTTCGACCTGCAGGCGTAAAAACAGATTGGTCTGGCGTAATTCGCGGGTACTTTCAAATACTTTACGCTCAAGTTCTTCCTGATGGCGCTTTTGTTGTTCAGTCGTCAGCTTGCGTTGAATGGCAACAGCGATATGTTGCGAAACAAAACGCAATATATTCAGTTCATTGTCACCATAGCTGTGGCTCTTGTCGTAAGATTGCAGCGCAATAACACCAATAACCTGCTGATCTATCAGTAAGGGCGCGCCCAACCAACTGGTAGAATGCCGGCCGGGTTTAGTTGGATCTGCCATTCCCCGTTTTATTTCACCTGCCTCAACCAGCTTAATGGCTTGTTGCTCGTTTATCAGTCTGGCATCTGCACAGCGGATGACATATTCGGTGAAGCCGCGGCTTAGCGGGCGCTCGCGTGCTGGTGGCGAATACTGATCCAGATAAAAGGGAAAGGTTAACTTAGCTTTGTCCGGATCCAGCAGTGCGATGTAGCAGTTATCGGCATGCATTAAGCCGGACAATACCTGATGCACTGCACGATAAAAACTTTGCATATCACGGCTGCTGGCGGTGAGTTCTGAAATTCGGTACAGCGCGGCCTGCAGCTGCTCCGCTGAGGTGCGTTCTTTAATTTCACGTTGCAGTGACTGGTTAATCACCTCAAGCTGGCGGGTTCTTTGCCGCACGGTATCTTCGAGTAACTCGCGGCTTTTTACCCGGTCCAATGCTGTTATAGTGTGGCCGCCGATACTATTAAACAGCAGCAGATCAGTATTGGTGTATAGCTGTTCGGCATTGTAAGACTGTATCGCCATCACACCTATAACACGGTCTCCACGACACAACGGAATACCTAACCAATGTGCACAGGGTGAGCCCTGAGCTTTAATATGGCCATCGGCCACCAATTTTTCAAACTGGGTAACATCACACAGCAGCGGTTTTGCTGTGCGGGCAACATAGCCGGTCAGGCCGCTGGAAAAGGCGCTTGACGGCACATCAGCAATCATTTGCTGATCTTTTTCATCGGAGAAATATTGCGGACTGTATTGCTGGCTATCGCTGTCATAAAAGACAACGTAGAAATTTTCAGCATGCAAAAACTCAGCGACCATGCTGTGAATAGCCGGATAAAAATCCCGCATATCACTAATGGTACTGGCCAATTCTGACAATTTTAGTAAGGCACCCTGACTAATATATGCCTGCTGATAACGCTGCGCTAATAATGTCAAACGGCGCATCTTTATCTGGGCTTGTCTGAGCTGCTTACCCGGTTCTGTTATTCCCTTCAAACCTGACTCTTATGTTGTTTTTTTGCCAGCATGGCACAACTTTTTTTCTGATTGCGCTACATTATGCACAAAGTTTAAGCGCAGGGAAGAGTATCATTTGGACAATTTAGCTATAAGCTTAGCGAAAACAGCGTTGATTAGCCCGCTAAATTAACAAAGGCCGCACAGTGGCGGCCTTTGGCGGATTGGACAATGTCTAGGTTAAACACCATCTGTCATAAATTTAATTGCCGCAGCTATTTCATCGTCGCTGCAATCGGCACAGGTACCACGAGCTGGCATATTACGGATACCTTCAATCGCGTGCTTCAGCATAGTATCGAAACCCTGATCAATTCGTGCCTTCCATGCCGCATCGCCTTTTTTCGGCGCATCTAATGCACCGGTGCCGTGACAGGCAAAGCAGGCAGTTTGATATACTTTCTCGCCACTGCGCGGACCTGAGGCCGCAGCATCAGAGGCTGCAGCTGCACCGGCAACATACACCTGGCCTATTGGTGCCAGCCGTTTGCTTAAGGCGTCTTTATCGGCATCTGAACTGGCATTAATACCAAAGGTCGCTAACAACAAGGCGACAGCGAGTGTATATTTAGTCATATGATTCTTTCCTGTGGTGATGTCCGCACAAAGTTTGTGCCATTATAGCCTTCAAGCTGCTCGAAGGGGAAGCCCCACAAAATACAGCTGAAAACTATGTTGTTATACCGTCGCTCAGACCACAACATTATAGTGACCCCAGCGCTAAGCTTTGCCAGTTGTGCTTTATACTTTTATGCCGGGTTTACGGATTTTTTTAAAGCAAAATTTTTTAACGGTTTTACTTTGCATCTTGTGTAGTTGTGGTAGTCTACTTGGCCGGTATCTGCGCTGACGTTCTGTCATGATACCGCTGGTAAACACAACGTAAAAAGTGTTTTCCACATTAAGGAAGTATAAAAATAATAATATGGGTTCTGTAGTTCATCCCTTATTTAGCATTATAAATCAGTAAGTTAATAAATAACTGCAGATCTTTTCAGCGGAAAAGGTCTTTTATTGCTATTTGTTCTTCACAAAGTTATCCACAGCTTGTGCTGGTTGAATGCCGGGGCAGAACTGGCAGCAAAATGCCTACTGTGGCATGCTATAGCTTTATGGTTTCAGGACTTTACACCATGCCAACAACTGCCTCTACACCGCTGATCCTTGTGGATGGTTCATCTTATTTATTTCGCGCTTATCACTCACCTCCGCACCTGACTAATTCGAAAGGCGAAGCAACCGGGGCCATTTACGGTGTTGTTAACATGCTAAAAAGCCTGTTGCGGCAATATCAACCTACGCAAATGGCGGTGGTGTTTGATGCCAAAGGGCCAACATTTCGTAATGAGATGTACAGCGAATATAAAGCTCACCGACCACCGATGCCGGATGATTTACGCAGCCAGATCGCACCTTTACACGAAATTATTCAGGCAATGGGATTGCCGCTGCTGTGTATCAGTGGGGTAGAAGCTGATGACGTTATTGGAACTCTGGCGTGCCAGGCCAGTGCCGCCGGGCTGCATACGCTGATTTCAACCGGTGATAAAGATATGGCGCAGTTGGTCGATGGCCACATTACGCTGATAAACACCATGACTAATACCCTGCTTGACCCGCAGGGTGTGGCAGAAAAGTTTGGTATTGGCCCGGAACTGATTATCGATTATCTGGCCCTGATGGGCGATAAAGTTGACAACATCCCGGGCTTACCCGGCGTGGGGGAAAAAACTGCAGCGGCTTTGTTGCAGGGCTTAGGCTCTATAGAGCAGATATATCAGCAGTTGGATCAGGTGGCAGCTCTGAGTTTTCGCGGTGCCAAAACCATGGCTGCCAAACTCGAGCAGTTCCGTGATCAGCTGCAACTATCTTACCAGCTGGCAACGATAAAAACCGATGTTGAGTTGCCTTATCAGTTGGCCGATCTGACGATTAAAAGCGCCGACAATAGCCGGCTGGCGCAGCTGTATCAAGAGTGTGAATTTCGCCGCTGGCTGGCTGAAGTATTAGGCAATGAACCCGCTGCAGCCAAGCTGCAAGTCAAAGCTGCACAAGCCGATATGTTTGCCGGCGCAGACGATACTGTGGTTCCGACAACAACAGCTACAACCACCGATTACCTGACGGTGCTGGATGAAACGGCTTTTGCTGCCATGTTGCACCAGTTGCACAGTAGCGAACTGGTGGCGTTTGACACTGAAACCACCAGTCTGGACTACATGCAGGCAGAACTGGTTGGTTTGTCAGTTGCTACTGCAGCTGGTACGGCCTGGTATGTGCCGGTTGCACACGATTATGTCGGTGCGCCTGAGCAGCTGAAACGCGACTGGGTGTTAGCGCAGTTAAAACCCTGGTTAGAAGATAGCAGCAAAGCGAAAGTCGGGCAGAACCTGAAGTACGATCAAAGCGTGCTGGCCCGCTATGGCATTGCTCTTAAAGGCGTATGCTTTGACACTATGCTGGAGTCTTATGTGCTTAATTCAGTGGCCTCGCGCCATGATATGGACAGTTTGTCCCTAAAGTATCTGGGCCATAAAACGATCAGCTTTGAGGAGATAGCCGGCAAAGGTGCCAAGCAATTAACGTTTAATCAGATAGAGTTAGAAAAAGCGGCGCAGTATGCGGCTGAAGATGCTGACATTACGTTGCAACTGCACCAGAAGTTGTGGCCACAGTTACAACAGCAGGGCGACTTAGCCCAGGTGCTGCGCGATATTGAAATGCCGCTTGTCGATATTTTATCGCGCATTGAACGCCACGGCGTGTTGATTGACAGCAAGCTGCTGAGCAAACAAAGTGAACAGCTGGCCGCGCGCATTGCAGAGCTGGAGCAATTAGCCTATGAGCAGGCAGGTAAAGCTTTTAATTTATCCTCGCCTAAACAACTACAGGAAATCTTATTCAACCAAATGGGCCTGCCGGTATTGAAAAAGACCCCTACCGGTACACCATCGACGGCGGAAGAAGTACTGGCAGAACTGGCATTAGAGTACGAATTTCCCAAACTTATCACTGAGCACCGTGGTTTAAGCAAACTGAAATCGACTTATACCGATAAGTTACCGAAGATGCAGCATCCGGTGACAGGCCGGGTGCATACCTCATATCACCAGGCAGTTGCCGCTACCGGACGTTTAAGTTCCACAGATCCTAATCTGCAGAATATTCCAATCCGCACAGAAGAAGGCCGCCGTATCCGGCAGGCATTTATTGCGCCGCCCGGTAAAAAGATAGTGGCGGTGGATTATTCTCAAATTGAATTACGCATAATGGCGCACCTGTCGCAGGACCGCGCCTTGCTGGATGCCTTTGCACAGGGCCGTGACATTCACCGGGCAACGGCTGCAGAGGTGTTTTCGGTCAGTCTGGAGCAGGTAACCGCTGAGCAACGCCGCAGTGCCAAAGCAGTAAATTTTGGTCTGATCTACGGTATGTCGGCATTTGGTTTGGCAAAACAACTGGGAGTCGGGCGCAATGAAGCGCAGCAGTATGTCGATCGCTACTTTGAACGTTTTCCCGGCGTACTGGATTATATGGAACGTACACGTAAACAGGCGCATGAGCAGGGCTATGTCGAAACGCTGTTTGGCCGTCGTCTGTATTTACCGGATATAAACGCACAAAATATGATGCGGCGTAAAGGTGCAGAGCGCGCCGCTATTAATGCGCCAATGCAAGGCACCGCTGCCGACATTATTAAAAAAGCGATGATTAAAGTTGATCAATGGCTATTGCAGCAAGCTAATCCTCCTGCAGTGATGATAATGCAGGTACACGATGAACTGGTGTTTGAAGTGGATGCCGATAAAGTAGATCAAACAAAACAACAGCTTACAGAGTTGATGGCGCAGGCGGCTAGTCTGGATGTGCCCTTGCTGGCAGAAGCGGGCGACGGCGATAATTGGGATCAGGCACATTAATTTGAACTTATGCTGTGGCATCCAGTCTGACTGCACAGTAATAGTTTCTCTCTCCTGATAAAACCTTTAACCCCGACGATGTTCGGGGTTTTTTTTGGTAACAAAATTACCAAAAGTGCCGCATTCCTAGAATTAAAATGACGTTATGTAGTTTTATTACAAAAATAGCTTGCAATTTGCACAGTGCTGGCTAGAATCTGAGTTGTAGGGTACAGAGGTAAGATGTTCTATCTTTCGCTGTCGAAGCAATTTGCTTCAGCATATGAAAGTAGGCTTATTTAGCCGCCCCGCTGCTTGCAGCGGGGCGTTTTTTTATTTGAAAATCAGCTGGCGCAGTTGTAATGCCGATAGCATCGTTGTCAGATGACTCGCGATTGACTGGCAAGATGAAAATTTGCAAGATTTATTAGAGTAAATACTTTAAACAAGGCGGATTTGTTGTATAATGCCGTGGTCTTAGCGATAAGACACCCTGTTGATTTGAAATTATAGCTTCTCCCCGTTTGCTATGACCGACACCCTTGAGTGTCGGTTTTTTTATGCCGTTAAAGCTGGCTGTCGGTAGTAGGTTCAGTAGCACCAAACCACTGATCCAGGGTTTGCTCCAGCTCCGGTAGACCAAGTTTGCTTAACGAACTAAAAGCTTGTACCTGAATATCTCCCATAAAAGCCAGACTTGCTTCGCGAACATCCAGCACTATTTTTTTGCGCGCGCCCGGTCCAAGCTTATCTGCCTTAGTCAGCAAAATGAGCACCGATAGTTTACTTTCTACCGCCCAGTGGATCAGATCCTGATCTAAATCTTTCAGCGGGTGACGGATATCCATCAGCACTACCAGACCTTTCAGGCTACTGCGTTTCATCAGGTATTCTGCCAGCGATTTTTGCCATTTCTCTTTAACAGTCAATGGTACTTTGGCAAAACCGTAACCAGGTAAGTCAATTAGCCGGCGTGCATTATCCAGGCTAAAAGTGTTGATTAGTTGAGTGCGCCCAGGTGTTTTACTGGTGCGCGCTAAACTATTTTGCCGGGTTAACGTATTCAGAGCACTGGACTTACCGGCATTTGATCTGCCGGCAAAAGCCACTTCTATACCTTCATCGGCAGGTAGCGCCCGAATATCCGGCGCACTGGTGAGGAATGTGGTGCTTTGATAATTTATTTTTGACTTGTACACTGCCTTCTCCGGCTAACATTTTGTAGCTATTGTAGCGGATCTGACGGATCGGCAGAAGCATTTGCTCACGCTATGGGATTTTACTTTGACTAGTTTCGTGTAAAATAGGTAGAAAAAATAAGGTTATTAGCCTTAATATGCCAGTATGCTGGTGGTTTATTGCGGACAGAGACGGATAAAAAATGATGAAAATGCTATTTCCACTGACGCTGCTATTCGGTTTTATCGGAACAGCTCAGGCGTTTGACGGTGATGCCGAAGCAGGTAAAGCTAAGTCGGCGGTATGCGCAGCATGCCACAGTGCTGACGGTAATAGTGCCGTTGATATGTATCCCAAAATCGCAGGCCAGCACGCGCCTTACATTTATAAACAGCTGCGCGATTATAAAGCCGGCATGGAAAGCGGCGGTAAGCAAGGCCGTACCAACAACATCATGTTTGGTATGGTGGCGGCGTTATCTGACCAGGATATGAAAGATTTAGCAGCCTATTTTTCATCACAGAAAATGAAGCCGGGTACTACCGCTGAAAATGTAATTGAGCGCGGTGGTCAGTTGTATCGTGGTGGTGATGCTGAGCGCGGAATCGCAGCCTGTATTGCGTGTCATGGTCCGCGTGGCAATGGCTCTGATTTGAGTGGTTTTCCAAAAATTTCTTTTCAGCATGCTAACTACCTGAAGACGACGCTGCAGGAGTTTCGTGACGGTAAGCGTGCGAATGACTTAAATGGTATGATGCAGGATATTGCCAGAAAACTGACCGATGAAGACATAGAAACCTTATCGCAATATCTGGGTGGCTTACACTAAGCTAGCTGTTCATCGCAAAAAAACCGGCTTTTATCGCCGGTTTTTCTTTTTTAGAAACTGCATTTTTGTGAGATATATCTCACACTGGCTGTAAGAAAATAGCCATTTTAGCAAATTCATTGAACTTTTTTTGCAGCGGTTTTTGCGTTAACTATCTGAAAATAATTAAATAATATAAATTGCATTTAACTGGCTTAGGTTTTTTTTCTGCAGTGTCTTGCCATCTGAGCAGATTGGAGTAGATTACAAGGCAGTTACACTTAGTAACCAATAATAACAGGGACTAGCGGCAGGGAAGTGTCAGTACCCAGTACAACACAGTGCGTGGTACCTTTTTTTGCATCGGGATGATGTGCAGCGTTAAAGTGCGCTCAGGGATGGATACGAAAGCATCAGGAAGATCGTAAACAAGAAAATTGCCAGGAAGGCACATAACATAAATGGAACACGAAAAAACAGGGCGTTGAAGCAACATCAGGACGATGAAAGCGAATGAGAGTAGTGTCCACGTGACACAGGCATACCCAGGGCGATAAGCTTATCTTATCGCCCTTTTCTTTTTCAGGTTTTCACATTATGTCCGCAGTCGTTTGCCCGCTATGCCATCACCGGCACAGCCTGTTGTTTTGCCAGGATAAGCGCCGCCACTACTTTCAGTGCCAACAGTGTCAGCTCGTCTTTGCTGACCGGGCAACTTTGCTCAGCAGCGAACAAGAGTTGGCACAATACCAATTGCATCAGAACGATTTGGCCGATCAGGGCTATCGCCAGTTTTTACAACGGCTGGCAACGCCGTTGTTAGGCATGCTGCCAGATAAAGAGCTCGACGGGCTGGATTTCGGCTGTGGCCCGGGACCATTGCTGGCAAAGATGCTGACAGAGGCCGGCCATAATATGGCGGTTTGGGATCCGTTTTTTGCTAAAGACGACACAGCTTTGCTGCGCCAGTACGACTTTATTTGTTGTAGCGAAGCGATTGAGCATTTCGTCAATCCGGCGCAGGAGTGGTCGCTATGGCTCAGGCTGCTTAAAGCAGACGGTATCCTGGCCATTATGACCAAGCGTTATACCAGTGCTGCAGCCTTTGCCAACTGGCACTACAAGAATGATCCGACACATGTCAGTTTCTTCGCTGAAGACACTTTTGCCTATTTAGCCCGCCGAGATGGCTTTGTGCTGCAGGTTGTCGACAAAGATGTCGTGTTACTGCAACGAAACCATTAGTGTTTGCCGGCAAAACTGGTTAAAATGTGCGCCCTTTTTCACAGGTAGCAAACATGACTCGTCAGAAAAAAACGCGCTCAGCCGGTTCTAATGGCCAGCGCCACTTACCCGCACAGGAAATACGTAAAAGCCGGGAGCCAAAAGAAGAAACCAAGAAAAAGGGTGCTGGCCTGAAGTCTGGTAGCCGCAATAATGTCGCGCAGGTAAAACCAGCCAGTACAGACAATGCCGCTAACAAAGACAAGCGCATTGGCAGTAAAAAACCGATTGCTTTAGTACCCGTTACAGAGCAGCCTTTAGTTGTTAGCCAACCCAAGGCTAGCCTGGCTAAAGTTAAAGCGGAAGTTATTGCGCCGGAACAGGAATTGGCACTGATTGAAAACGACAGCTACTTGCAACAATTGCTGGAGCGGGTTGAGCAAAACGAAATTCTGACTGGCAAAGATGCAAAATATTTCAATGCAAAGACGGCTCGGTTAGAGCAACTATTGCAACAACTTGGCTTAACTGAACAGGAAGCGGAAGTTGATCCGTTGGCTGAGTTTGAAAGTAAAGACTGGCGCAAAGATCTGCTCGGCGAAGACTGATAACGGGGCTCTGGTTTGAACAACACAACATTGATACTGGTCGCTGTTGCTACAATGGTGGTTGTGGCGCTGGCATTTTATGCCGGTATGTTGTTACGTCGGCTGCAGCTGCAAAAATTACAGCAAAAGCAGCAGCAATTGGCGCTACAACAACAGCAAACTGAAAAGCGACGCTATCTGACCGAAAGTATTACGCTTATTTGCCGTGCCATGCTGGAGCAGCAATGTGAACTGTCTGAAGGCGCGTTAAGAGTTTGGGTACTGCTGGACCATCTGGTACCCGAGCGTCAGCCGGATCCGGTGCAAACTTATCCGGGTTTGCATCAGATGTATCAGGTAGTCAAAGACATGCCAACGCACGAAGCACGCAAGCGTCAAAGTAAACAACAGACTTACAATCAGGATAAACTGCGGCTGGCTGCCGAGCAGCAGTTGAAAGATTTCATTCTGGCGGATGCTAAAGCGCTGTTACAACGCTTACAGCCGGCCCAGAGTTAACGCCCGGGCCGGCGCCGACGCTACTGCCGGTAGATTTGACCGGCTTTCATCACAAAGCTCACCTGACCCATTTGATTGATATCGGTTAACGGATCGCCGGGTACGGCAATAATATCGGCAAATTTTCCGGCGGCAATACTACCCAGTTCGCTGTCAACGCCTAATAGCCTGGCACCTTCAATAGTGGCACTGAGGATGGCATCGATGGCAGGCATGCCAGCTTCAGTCATGTAGACAAATTCCTTCCAGTTGTTGCCGTGTTCAAATACGCCGGCGTCAGTGCCAAACGCAATTTTGACACCGGCTTTATAAGCTTCGGCAAAAGTTTGCTGAATTTTACTACCAATGGTAGCCGCTTTGGGCCGCACCAAGTCTGGGAAAAAGCCGGCAATGGCGGCTTTATCTGCAGCCCATTTGCCAGCACTGATAGTTGGTACATAGTAGGTACCGTTTTTGCGCATCAATGTCATGGTGGCCTTGTCCATATAGGTACCGTGCTCAATTGATGCGACACCGGCGCGTATCGCGCGTTCCATACCTTCTTTACCGTGCGCATGCACGGCCACTTTCAGCCCATAGTCGTTTGCTGTGCTGACGATGGCTGCCAGTTCTTCATCAGTAAACTGCGGATTACTGCCGCTTTTGGCCACGCTTAATACCCCGCCGGTAGCGGTTATTTTAATAACATCAGAACCTTCTTTATAACGCTGGCGTACTGCTTTGCGCGCGTCGTCGGCACCATTTATCACGCCTTCTTTCGGGCCCGGATCGGCCATTAACGCATAAGCTACGCCGTTAGTCGGGTCAGCATGGCCACCGGTGGTAGCAATTGATTTACCGGCAGCATAGATACGCGGTCCTTTCACGTAACCCTTAGCAATGGCTTTTTTTAATGCGGTACTGATGTGATGGTTGTCTCCCAGTTCGCGTACTGTGGTAAAACCAGCCAGTAAGGTTTTTTCCGCAAAAGTTGCGCCACGCAGCGCGTAGTCAGCTTCATTCATCGTAAAGCCTTCACTGTAAACCGTCGGACTAAACTGGGTATAAAAATGGGTGTGCATATCCATTAAACCCGGCATTACAGTGTGCTGGCGTAAGTCGATTACGGTGTCGGTAGCTGTCGGCGCGCGAAAACCGGCTTCAACGCCAATGATTTTGTCCTGTTCAATTACTATGGTTTGCTTGGCGTAAACATTTTTGTTTTCCGCAGTGATGAGCTTACCGGCATGGATCAGAGTTGCGGCATCAACCAGTGAGCTGCTGGCCAATAACGGCAGCAATAAAGCCAGGGGCGTTTTTTTCATGTTGTTAGAGCCTTGTAATGGGTGATCGGTTTTCAGTGTTAACATTGCTGGCAAATTCAACAACCAACATGAGACAGGCCGACGTTTTTAGCCGACCAGTGTTAGACAATAGCAAAGGTATAGGGAAAACCGGCACTTTTTAACTGAAAATGCTGCTGCTTGTTGCAATAAACCGGCGTGGCTAATGCTGCCAATGCGTAGTATACATTGCGGCTTAGTTTTGCCTGCAAGCCATGCCACAGCTGAACATAGGGTAATAATTGCTGCTGTGGGTCTGGTTTTAACAACATAGGGTAAGCCGGGCTAAGTATCAGTTGCCGTGCCAGATTAGTGGTCAGTTGCAGTGCTGGGCCGGTGTCACTATCCACCCATTGCCAGTCAGTGATCAGAAAAGGCGCGTCGGCAACACTGATACGAACTTTCTCTGCCGGGGTTTGCAAAAAGTACTCGCCATGTTGACAGAGCAATACCGATGCAAATAATTTAACTAAGGCAGGTCGTTGGATCAAACTGTGCTGATAATACCACTGCCCCTGGGCGTCGATATGCAAAGGAATATCACCACAAAAGACTGGATGCCATTGTTCAACCGGAGCCAGTGCCGGTTGTTGTAGCTGCTGCTGTAATCGGGTTAAGTCCAATGCGCGTGCTCTGCTGATGGTATTGCCAGTAAGCTTAGCAAAGCTAAAGGTATCTTTGAAAGGAAGTGGGGTGACTGATGGGGATCGAACCCACGACAACCGGAATCACAATCCGGGGCTCTACCAACTGAGCTACAGTCACCACTTAGGCCGGCATTTTACCCAAATTTTTCCACAACACCAAGCTTTTTACTGGAAATTAGGGGTTAACAGCTTGTAGTCTGTTCTGCGGCTTTAGCAGGTTTTATGCTATCCTGCGGGCGTTTTGCAATTTTTCAGTCAACAGGAGAGTGCAATGGATCAAATAACTCAGTTGTTTCAGGACAATCATGAAGTTTTATTAGGCAAACTGCTGCAATTAGTCGCGGCAATAGTAATTTTTTACGTCGGCCGGATGGTTGCCAAAGCAGTATCGCGTTTTCTGGAAAAGACTCTGCTGGCAAAAGCAGTTGATAAAGCCGTAGTGTCTTTTATTGCCAGTATTGTGTATGCCGTGCTGCTGATAGCAACCTTACTGATGGCGCTGTCGCAAGTTGGTGTGCAAACCACGTCCTTTATCGCCATTTTAGGTGCGGCAGGTCTGGCGGTTGGCCTGGCATTGCAGGGATCGCTGGCCAACTTTGCCTCGGGTATTCTTATTATTCTGTTCCGGCCATTTAAATCCGGTGATTTTATCGAGGCTGGTGGTGTTACCGGTACTGTAGATAAAATAGAAATTTTTCAAACCATGATGAAAACGCCAGACAATAAGCTGGTTATTGTGCCAAACGCCCAGGTAACGGGCGGTGCTATTACAAACTATTCAGCGGAGGCAATCCGTCGTGTCGATTTGGTTATTGGTATCAGCTATGACTCTGATCTGCGTAAAGCCAAGCAAATATTGCAGGATATCCTGAAGAACGACAGCCGGGTATTGCAAGAGCCTGCAGCGGCAGTCAACGTGGCAGCATTGGCCGATTCATCGGTAAACTTTAATGTCAGGCCCTGGGTTAACTCAGCCGATTATTGGAATGTATATTGGGACACACTGGAAAAAGTGAAACTGAGCTTTGATGAGCAGGGCATCGCTATTCCGTTTCCACAGATGGACGTACATATTAAGCAAGACAAGCAGGAGTAGATATGAAGGGTTATTCAATTCTGGCATTGGCCGTGTTAGCCAGTATGTCGGTGCAGGCAAATGATACTGCAGCCAGCGGTAAAGTGTGGACAACGTCGGCTGAGCTTGGCGCTATTACCACCTCGGGCAATACCGTTGGTACTTCAGTAACCGGTAAAATTGATGCCAAACAAGAGCTGCAGCAGTGGAGTAACCAGTACATTTTCAGTGCTTTTTTTAAAGAAGATGAAAAAACCGACGCTGACGGTAACAAATTTACTGAAAAATCAGCCGAACGTTATTTAATTTCAGCAAAAGCAGCCTATAAGCTGGACGATGAATTCGACAAGTTGTTTGCTTTTGGCTCTTACACTGATGATGAGTTTGGTGCTTATACCGAGTACACCACTTTAGCGGTTGGTTATGGCACCCGCTGGTATAACGCTGAAGATAAATCGTTGGACGTTGAAATCGGTCCGGGTTATTTCACTGGCAAAAGATCGAGCGGTGAAACGGAGCAAGGCCTGATCGTGCGTGGCGCGGCTGCGTTTAAGTGGACGATTAGTGAATCTGCCAGTTTCAGCCAAACGTTAAGCGTAGAATACGGTGACGACAATACCCGTACTATTGCCGAAACGGCGCTATTGGCAAAAATTAACGGCTCGTTACAAATGAAAGCGGCTTTTCAGGTGCAGAACGACTCTGATGTTACTGCCGGTAAGAAAAGTACCGATACGCAAACCTCGCTAACCCTGGTGTATTCATTCTAACCTGACCGGCGCCAGCTTAGGCATCTCTCTGGCGCCAACTTTTCTTATCTGCCTGTTCATACACTGTTTTTTTCGACTATGCTTGCTGCATTAGTTTAACTTACTCTGCAGTGTTAACGGCATGACAAGGATAGTGAAACATCGCCATAAACTCCTTTTGCAACGCCCCTGGTTTGGCGCCTTGCTGTATGGAATTTTTGGTATTGCCTGGATAACAGGTAGTGACCGGCTGCTGGTTTGGTTATTTCAGGATCTGCCAACACTGATCCAGTATCAGGCCTATAAAGGTTACTTTTATATCGCACTAACAGCGTTACTGGCCTGGTTTCTGCTTCGGCAAAAACAACATTATGCCCGCTCGCTGGATAACACCGAGCAGCAATTAGCCGCTACCTTTACTTATGCTGCGGTCGGCATAGCCCACGTTGGCCTGGATGGCCGGTTTTTGCGTGCCAATGCACAAATGTGTCAGTTGCTGGGTTACAGTGAGCCGCAACTGATAACCATGACATTCAGGCAAATTACGCATCCAGCCGATTTAGCTCTGGATGAACAAGCTGTGCAGCAGTTATTGCAGGGGGAGCGACAGCACTACTCGCTGGAAAAACGTTATCTGCGGCCCGACAATTCTGTGGTCTGGGCCAGATTGTCGGTTGCCCTGGTGCATGAGGAAGCCAAATCCTATTTTATTTCGGTAGCACTTGATATTACCCAGCAGCGCCAGGTACAGCAGCAACTTGAGCAAAGTGAACTGCGTTTTCGCACTTTGCTGGACAACGCGCCACAACTGGCGATCCAGGGCTATAAAGCAGATGGCACCACCTTTTACTGGAACAAAGCCAGTGAACAGATTTACGGTTACAGTCAACAGGAAGCTGTCGGGCAAAATTTGCTGGATTTAATTATACCGTCATATATGCACGATGGCGTGGCCCAGGCTATGGCAAAGATGGCGGCAACCGGGCAGGGGGCGCCTTCGGAAGAGTTAGCTCTGCGGCGTAAAGACGGCTCTCTGGTGCCGGTATATTCGGGTCATGCGGTGATCAAGTTACCTGATATGGAGCCGCAAATTTTCTGTATTGATCTGGATTTAACCGAACGCAAACAACAAGCCGCCGAACTGGCGTTTTTAGCCGACTACGACCCCATTACGTTGTTACCCAACCGGCAGTATTTTATGCAGCGCGTTGCTGAAGCACTGCAGTTAGCCAGCAATAATCACTGTGCGGTATTGCTGCTGGATCTGGATAATTTTAAAAATATTAATGACAGCTTTGGCCATAGCGCCGGCGATGAATTGTTGCGCTTGGTGAGTCAGCGCTTGCAGCGCTTATGTCTGCCAGAGCATATTCTGGCCCGGTTGGGCGGCGATGAGTTTGCCGTGCTGGTCACTAAAATTAGCGGCCTGGCGCAGTTAAATCTACTAACCGGGAAATTGATGCAAGCGCTGCAGCAGCCCTGCATGTTAGCCAACAAAGTTGAGGTGATACCGGCGGCATCGCTTGGTATAGCGCTGTGGCCTGAGCACGCCACCGATCCGGAAGGCTTGCTACGCGCGGCAGATGCCGCCATGTATGCCGTGAAAAGCCAGGGCCGTAACAATATTGCCTTTTATGACGCCGGCCTAACTGTGCAGGCCAGACAACGGGTAGTGATGGAATCGCGCCTGCGCAGTGCCATTAATCTGGGACAGTTGTACTGCGTATATCAGCCACAGCTGGAGTTAAGCTCGGGGCGCATCGTTGGTGCCGAGGTGTTGCTGCGCTGGCATGACGAACAGTTAGGACAAGTGTCGCCGGCAGAATTTATTCCACTGGCTGAAAGCTGTGGCTTGATACATCAACTCGGGCTCTGGGTACTGCAGCATAGTTGTCATCAGGTCAGTCAATGGTTGCAGGCCGGCTTACCGGCTTTTCGGCTGGCGGTGAATGTCTCGGCGCAACAGTTTGCGAAAGATACCATGTTGCAGCAATTGAAGCAGGTACTGAAAGACAGCGGCTTGTCGGCGCAGTTGCTAGAGTTGGAAGTAACAGAAAGTGCGCTGATGACCGATGAAGTCAGAGTGATTGATACCATGCATCAAATACGTGCACTGGGCGTACGTTTGGCGATTGATGATTTTGGTACCGGCTACTCTTCATTATCCTATCTGAAGCGGTTACCGCTGGACGTACTGAAAATAGATAAACGTTTTATTGAACACATCCCGGCAGAGCAGGATGATAAACAAATAGCCAGCGCCATTATTGCGCTGGCACATACGATGAATTTTAAAGTGCTGGCTGAAGGTGTCGAAACCGCAGAGCAGCTGCAGTTTCTGCAACAGCAGGGCTGCGATTATTATCAGGGCTACTATTTCAGCAAACCTTTGGCGGCAGACGATTTTGCCGCCTTGCTGCAAAACAGTGGCGGCTAACCGACAACCTTGATCTGGCTGTAGCCCAGCCCTTGCTGTTTTTCTACGTTGATTTGCAGCGGAATACGCTGTTTTAGTGCCTCAACATGGCTGATAATGCCGATCATCTTGCCGCTGGCGTTCAGGTTGTCCAGTGCACTTAAAGCGCTGTCCAGCGTGTCGGCATCCAGGGTGCCAAAGCCTTCATCCAAAAACAGTGAGTCAATGCGGGTTTTGCTGCTGACTAAATCTGATAATGCCAGTGCCAGCGCCAGGCTGACTAAAAAGCTTTCGCCGCCAGACAGGGTTTTGGTATCACGCTGGCTGTCGGCCTGCCAGGTATCCAGTACGACCAGCTCCAGCTCAGCCTCACTATGCCGGGCCAGTTGATAGCGGTTGTGTAGCAGCGACAGCTGGCGGTTGGCCAGTATAATGAGTTGCTGCAGGGTTAGCCCCTGAGCAAAACGGCGGTATTTGGCGCCATCGGCCGAACCAATCAGGCTGTTTAACCGCTGCCAGTATTCATACTGCGATTGCTGCGCTGCGATCTGTTGCAGCAATTGTTGTTGCGTGTCGCGCCGCGCGCTGTCGCTGCTCAATTGCTGCTGCAAGCGGCCCTGTTGTTCAGTCAGTTGCTGCACATGCTGTTCTTGCTGCTGCAGTGCTTCGCTCAGCTCGTTGGCCGTTAAAGACGTCTGCTGTTGTTGTGCCAGCACAGTATGGCGTTGCTGCCAATCACTAAGCAGGCGCTGTGCGGCGACTTCAGCTTGTTGTAAACGCTGCTGCAGTTGTTGCAACTGATTCAGTTCAGTCTCAGGCAAAAGTGCTGCTTTAAATGCCGCTTCACTGGCAAAGCTGCTGGCGGCCAACGCTTGCTGCCATTGCTGTTCGGCCTGCTGTAATTGCGGCGCCAGTTGCTGCTGTTGTCGCGCCAGGATCTGCTGTTGCCCTTGCCCTTGTTGCATCTGCTGTTGCACCTGCTGTAAACGGGCCGTCAACTCTGCCAGGGTGTCGCTTGGCAATGGCGTTGCCGGCTCGCTCAGTTGCATCGCTTGCCATTGCTGTTGCCAATTTGCGTA
This sequence comes from Rheinheimera muenzenbergensis, assembly GCF_036984005.1. NCBI lineage: Bacteria > Pseudomonadati > Pseudomonadota > Gammaproteobacteria > Chromatiales > Chromatiaceae > Rheinheimera > Rheinheimera muenzenbergensis. The sequence continues at coordinate 53,400 of NZ_JALAAR010000006.1, read as the reverse complement.
TTGCTGTTCAAGTTCGGCGTGCTGCTGCCCAATACGTTGCTCTTGCTGCTCGGCCAACTGCAAACGGTGCTGATTTTCAGCCAGTTGCCGTTCGGTATCCTGTACTTGTTTTGTCAGTTGCAACTGCTGCTGCTGTAGTTGTTCTAACTGGCTAAGTTGCTGCGCGGCCTGACTGAGCTCTGTTGTCAGCTGTTGCAGGGCCGCGCTAATGCTCGGTGCCGTGCTGCCGGCGGCTTGCTGTTCAATGCTGCTGGTCAGGGCGGACAGCTCGGCATTCAATTGGCTGCTGTGTTGTTGCAGCTGCTTAATCTCTGCCGCTAAACGGGCTTCATTTTTGTTTAGCTCATCGCCGCGCAGCCGTGTTTGCTCCAGCTCTGCTTGCCGCGCCTGCAGTTCTTGTTCAGTAGCACTGCTATTCAGTTGCTGATATTCCGTTATCGCCGGGTGTTCAGTTGCGCCGCATAGCGGACAGGGTTGTTGTGGTTGCAACCTGGCCCGATGCGCTGATAGCTGCATGATCAGCTGTTGCTGCTGTAGCAACTGTGTTTTATCGCGGATCTGCTCCTGCAGGCGCTGGTATTGCTGGCGCAGCGCCAGCAGCTCGGTTTGCACCGGCTGTAACGCTTGCTGAGCTGTGCTTAGCTGTTGCTGCAAGGCGGCGTACTGTTGCTGCCACTTTTGTTGCTGTTGTATCTGTTGCTGTAGCTGCTGCAAGCGGTATTGTTGCTCGCGCCGGTTTTGCTGTTGCTGGCGCAGTTGGTCAAATTCCACGCCGTCCAGCTGCTGTGCCAACTGCTGTGTGGTACTGCTAAACCCAGCCAGCTGGGTGCTTAATGCCAGCTGTTGCTGCCGGCGTTGTTGCTGCAGCGTCTGCAGTTGCTGTAATTGCTGCTGATTGGCTTGCTTAGCGTGTTGCAGCGTTTGCATGCCTTGCCAGAGTATGTCGGCTTGCTGCTGCGCAGCCTGCGCCAGCGCCGTTGTCAGGTTTTGCTGTTCCTGCTGGCATTGCTGCTGTTGTTGTTGCAGCGTCTGCAGTGCGCTGTGCAAAGGTGCCAGCTTGCTGGCCGGCTGATGGGCAGTTAGCCTGGCCAGGTCAGACTGATGCGCCGCGGTGTTAGCCCGTGCTTGCTGTAATTCCTGTTCGGCATCGTGCTGTGCCTGGGTGGCATGGTTAAGCTGCTCACGCCATTGCAGTAGCTGGCGCTGCGCCACCACAGCCTGTTGCTGCTGCAGCAGCGAGGTTTTTACAGCGGACAGTTCCGCGGTTAACAGCTGCTGCTGCTCTGCGCTGAGTAGTTCTACCGCACCGGCGCGGGCTTGTAGCAGCTCAAGCTGATTTTTCTGTTCGCGGCAATCGTCAAATACCTGCTGTGAAATGCGGCCATAAATAGCGGTGCCGGTTAGTTCTTCCAGCAGCTCGGCACGCTCGTTGGCACCGGCATTCAAAAAAGCGGCAAAGCCACCTTGTGCCAGCAGCATAGATTTAGTGAAACGGCCAAAATCCAGCCCGGTTAGTTCGGTTATCAGTGACAGTTTTTCGCTGGTTTTCTCTGCCAGAATGTTGCCGTCCAGCGTTGCCAGTTCAACCTTAGCAGCTTGCAAATTACCGTCACTGCTCCCGCGGGCACGGCGCTGGCTCCAAAAAGCACGGTAACCCTGGCCGGCCACTTCAAATTCAACTTCGGCCAAACATTCACTGCTATGGCGTGTCATCAATTCATTACTGGTGGGGGATGGCTTGAGCCGCGGTGTCTGGTGGTACAGCGCCAGACAAATAGCATCTAAAATAGTGGTTTTGCCAGCGCCTGTTGGCCCGGTAATAGCAAAGAGCGTGCTTTGGTTAAAGGGCGGCTGGCGAAAATCAATTAACCACTCGCCGCGCAGAGAGTTCAGATTTTGTAACCGTACTGACAATATTTTCATGTTGTAGCCTGTACCTTAGCCAGTACCTGCTGGTGCAGCACCGTCAGTTGTTGCTGCTGTTCGTCACTCAGGCTCTCGCCAGCCAGTCGGCTGTGCCAGACCTGCTCTGCTGTCAGCTCATCCAAACTTTGTTGCACTGCAGTGCTCAGGTTGCTGCCGGCACTGCGTTGACGGCGCAAACGCAGTAATTCAACCGGCAAGTCTTGTAGCAATTGCTCTACCCTTTGTTGTAAGTCAGTAAGATAGGCATCGGTTTCGCTGATCACCAGTTCCAACCACAGCGTTTCATCTGCTGCCAGCTTGTGCAGTGCCTGGGTAACTTTTACCGCCACGTCAGCCAGGCTGGCTTTGATGCTGCATAACGGCTGAAAGCATGGCACTGGCAAGGTCGTGACCGTTTTTTCTGTGCCGGAAAACTCAATCAGCCACAGCTGTTTTTGCTGCTTGGCTTCGTCAAAACTCAGCGCTATAGGCGAGCCGCTGTAGCGGATATCCGTGCTGGCGTTTAATTGCTGGCTTTGATGAATATGGCCCAGCGCTATATAGTCAGCCGGCGGAAAGGCGTTGCTGGGAAATGCATCCAGAGTACCGATATAGATATCTCGCACTGATTCTGACGTACTGACACCGACTGTGGTCAAATGGCCGGTCATAATGATCGGCAGCGGCTGTTGCTGCTGGCTATTATATTGCTGCGCCAGCTCATACAGCTGCTGGTAATGTTGGGTAATGGCCTGTTGCAGGCTTTGTTGTTTATCGCGCGCACTCTGGCCACTCTGGCTTTGTAACAGATCTCGTGAGCGGATAAATGGGATAGCGCACAACAGTGCCGCCGGCTGTTGTTGTTGATTATGCAGCACCAGTAATTGCTCAGACAGCTCGTCACTGCAATTGGCTATCACCCGGGTATTTAAATACTGCAGCAGATTTTTGCTTTCGTTCAGCACCGCAGCGGCGTCGTGGTTACCGGCCAGCACTATCAGCTGACAGCCACTGCCTTGCAGCTCAACAATAAACTGGTTGTACAGCTCGCGGGCATAACTGGGTGGAGTAGCGGTATCAAAAATATCACCGGCGACAATAATGGCATCAATTTGCAGCTGCTTCACTTGCTGCACCAGCCAGTGTAAAAACGCCTGGTGTTCGCTGGCGCGACTGCGGCCAATAAAGTGCTGGCCTAAATGCCAATCGGAGCTGTGTAAAATACGCATAATGCCAACAGTTACTAAATTTGGTCGCGAAAGCATACCGGATAGTGCTGCAGACAGCAAAGCGCCGACCTAGCGCTAAGGCCCAGATCGGCGGTCTCGTTACTTGGTGGGGGATTACTGCGCAACGTCCAGTTTGTCGATCACCCGGTTTACATCAGAGGTGTTTTTCGCAATAGCAACGGCTAAGTCTTTCTCAGCATCAGAATCAACTTCACCTTGCAGGGTTACAACACCGTTTTTAGCATCGACATCAATAGCCGTGCCGCTGACTTCCGATTCAAATAACAGACGGGTTTTCACCACAGTAGCAATTTTGGCATCTTTTAAACCGCTGTTATCTTTATCGCTGCTATGCTTGCCTGACGCCATTACGGTCAGCTGATTATTTACCTCGGTAACACCGTCCAGATTTTCAATCAGCTCTTCAGCCAGCGCTTTATCAACGCTATTTTCCACTTTACCGGTTAAGGTTACTGCGCCATCTTTAACGTCGGTATTAATATCAAACGAGTTCAAGTTACCGTTCAACAACAGTGTCGTTTCGGCTTTGCCATCAATCCACGCATCTTTAGCGCCGTCTTTCCAATCGTTGGCAGCTACCGCTGTTGTCGTTAATGCTAAAGCTATCATCATTGTTAACGTTGTATGTTTCATGTTGTCGCTCCTTTGTAGTGAGACGATTAAACTAATGCCAGTATGATGCCAAAATTTAATTCCTTGTTTTTAAACGTTATTTTTAACTCATTCATGTCATGTTAATTTTTTGTTTGTATTTATTTCCTGCTGGGCGGTAAAACTTTCAGTAGCGGTTGTAGTTGATCGCTGCATATTTGCAATTCAGCGACCAGCTGCGCCAATTCAATCTTTATCTCACGGTTGTGTAAGCCGGCGGTAAGTTGGCGTAAACTGCGGATCTGTTGCTGTAGCAAAGCCGCCAGCTCTGCCAGCATAGTGTGCTGTGTTGACTGCTCCGCTAACGTTGCGGCCTGGTGCTGATACCAGGACTTTACAGTAGAAAGTGTACTGCGCTGTTGTGAAATGGTGTCTGCAGTAGCGCAAGTTTGCGCTAAGCGCTGTGCCGCATTCAGATGCAATTTGGTTAGCTGTAAAAACTTGTATCGCAAGTTGCTGTTAGCTACCTGCGTGGCTGCATAGCGAAAAAATTGCTCTGCGGCACTACAGACGCTATATGCCGCCTGCAGCGAACTCACTTCGTCTGCGCTTAGCTTGGCTGACTGAGCTATACCGGAATGCCCCATGACGTTTCTCCTTTTATCACTGCTGTCATAGTTCATATTCAATTCATGTACCAAGGTTTAATGTTTTGATTTACCTAAGTATTTTATAGCGTTGTGGTATGTAAACGGTGTTGACCGGTAACTTCTACCTATTGATATTGTTAAATTTACAGCTGGTTAGAGGTAATGGGTTGCGTTGAAACAGCGTGCTTTTATGGCAAGTAAAAGTAGCTTTGCTATGTTAAAGAGTCGCATCGCTGTACGAAACAGCAGCGCAGCCTGTCTACTGACACCAGGGTTATGCAATTCAACTGAGAGCAGATAAATGACGCAACCACGCTTATTTTTGCATGTACAGGACGCTGAACTGGCGACACAGTTGCTGCAGTCCGCTGCTGTGCGCCGCTTTATAGTGGTAAAAAGCAGTGATACTGCACCCTGGCCAGAGCAACTGATACAACAGCCTTGCGACCTGGCGTTTATTCAGGCTGAGCAATATAGCGAAGCCGATTATCAACGATTAACCGCCAGTAAATTGCTGGCGGAAATTGATTTTATTCTGGTCAGTGATGGCGTGCCCGATCTGATGTTGGATAAGCTGATGCGCGCTGGCGCCGGTTATCATTTCCGGCGGCCGTTGGATTTGGCCTGTATCCTAGATACTTTGCAGGATTTTTATCAGCAATTGAGTAACAACCAGCAAAAGGTAAAAACTGATAGCAGTTCACTGGATCAGTTTGGTTTATTGGTTGGGTCGTCACGTGCCATGCTTAAGCTGTACCGCACCTTACGTAAAGTAGCCGTTACTGAAGCCAACGTGCTGATTTCAGGTGAAAGCGGTGCCGGTAAAGAGCTGGTTGCCAATACGCTGCATTTGGCCAGCTGCCGTGCCGAGCAGGCCTTTATCGCCATTAACTGCGGTGCGCTCAGCCCTGAGCTTGTTGACAGCGAATTGTTCGGCCATATCAAGGGCGCTTTTACCGGTGCCTTGCGTGACCACCAGGGCGTATTTGCTCAGGCGCAGGGCGGAACCTTGTTTTTAGATGAGATAACTGAAATGCCGCTGGAGCAGCAGGTGAAACTGTTGCGGGTACTGGAGAGCGGTGAGTATCGCCCGGTCGGCAGCGACAAAGTACAGCAGGCCAATGTGCGCATTGTGGCAGCGACTAACCGCGATCCACAGCAGGCTGTTGCGGAGGGGGTATTACGCGAAGATTTATATTTTCGCCTGGCACAGTTTCCGCTGCAGGTGCCGCCTTTGCGGGATCGTGGCGAGGATGTCTGTGGCCTGGCGCTGCATTTTCTGGCCTATCGAAATGCGCAGGAGCAACAACAAAAGCAGCTGGCAGCTGACACCCTGGCGCTGATTGCTGCACATAATTGGCCGGGAAATGTGCGTGAATTAAAGCATGCCATAGAGCGGGCTTATATCCTTGCTGATAACCGGATCCTGCCTGAACATTTATTGCTGGGCGATGCAACTGACAGCGCAGTAGAACAATGTCTGGCTGATGTACCCTGCGGGCTACCGCTGGAAGATTTGGAAAAAGCGGCGATTTTAAATACGCTGCAACAAAACGCCGGCAATAAAACTGACACGGCACGGCAACTGGGTATTAGCGTAAAAACCTTGTACAACAAGCTGGATAAATACCAGCAAACCGAGCCGTGATCAGTAGACGGTGCTTAGGTTAAATAGTTACCGGCAAAGCGGTAACTGTTTAACACTAAGGGCTAAATTGGCAAAAGCTGAAAGCCGGCTGTTACAGCTGCTGTAATAAGGCCGTTAAATCAGCAACGTCAAACTGATAAGTGGTATTGCAATATTCGCAATTGATATCCAGCTTACCTTCTGCAATGTGTTCATTAATAACGTCTCTACCCAGGCTGATAATAGCCGCACTGCATTTGTCGCGCGAACAACCGCAAACAAAACTGACCGGTTGTGCCGGAAACAACTCGACTTCTTCCTGGTGAAATAAACGATACAGCAGTTGTTCGGCTGGCAGCTCAAACATTTCGTTGTGACTTAGGGTGTCGGTTAACATGACCAAATCAGCAAAGTCAGCTTTGGCTTTTTCTGGCTCTACCGGCAATACCTGTAACATAAAGCCAGCAGCACGATTATGCTGCTCAGTAATGTCGGTATACAAATACAGCCGGGTCGGCAGTTGCTCTGACTGGGCGAAGTAGGCTTCCAGAGTACTGGCTAAACTGTCACCCGACAGCGGAATAATGCCCTGATAGCGTTCACCCTGTTTCGGCGTAATGGTTACCAGCATATGGCCATCGCCGATCAGGCTGCGAAAGCTATCACCCTGCAGCTCAGACTGCATCCGTACCACAGCGCGAAATTGTTGTTGGTTGGTGCCATTTACTGCAGCAAAGCGCACCGGGCCATCCCCCTGGATTTGCACGGCGATATCACCGTCAAATTTTAAGGTGGCAGTTAGCAAACTGGTTGCTGCTACCAGTTCCGCCAGCAGTTGTTTAACCGGAAGCGGATATTCATGCTGGCCCAGCATCTGCGCCAGGCTATCGGATAATTGTACCAACTCTCCGCGTACACTTCGGTGGGTGAATAAAAACCGATATAACTGATCTGCGTTCATAATTGTCTCTTGCTACTGCTGCGATTTTAATAAAAGTAACTTACGCCGCTCTTTTTTGTCAGGTTTAGTGTCCGGATGCGGCGCAAAAAGGCTGTTGGTTTTGCGTAATTCAGCACGTTTCAGCCGTTGTTCAATGCTGTCTGCGGTTTCTTCATATAACTGCTGCGCCAGAGGTGCCGCCAGCCGCTTGTCTGACAGGCCGAGTATAATGACGATTTTTTCATCTGAACCTTGTGTAACGCGTACTGTTGCGCCAAGTTCTACCGTTTTACTGGCTTTGCAGCGCTGGCCATTATAATGTACTTTACCGCCGTCGATCATCTCTTTCGCCAGAGCGCGGGTTTTATAAAAGCGGCAGGCCCAAAGCCATTTATCTAATCGTAACGTTGGGCTGCTAGGCTGTGGGGCTGAGTGACTGTGCGACATATTTCCTGCGGTCATAGCGAACTAAGATCGCCATTATAGAGCCAAAGCAGTGGTTTTGGTTGCGTAATATCGCTTTTTGTCGTTAATGTATTGTAAACTTGGCGCCCCGACTTGTTGGCGCTAGCGCAACTGGGTAAGATAATTTTATGTTGAACAAAGAAGTGCCAAATGAAATCAGTACTTGATACATCTCAGCTGTTATCACAGCTGCAGCGGATACCTCTGACCCGGTTGCGACAGGCACTTGAGCTGGTGTTAGTGCTGTGTCTGGGCTGGTTACTGGCAAAAGTAACCTGGCAACTGTTACCAGAGACGCAAACAGGCAGCGGTTTGGTGGTTATAAACCAGCAAGCCGCCGCAACTGAGCCGGTTGGTGTAAGTTTGGCGGCGTTAGTTGCACCTAAGTTGTTTGGTACTGCCAGTGCGCAGGCGGTCAAAACAGTAGAGCCGGTGGTAACCGAAGCGCCGAAAACCTCGCTGAATGTGAAGTTAACCGGTGTGGTTGCGCTGGCCAGTGATCCTGGCGCCGGTAGTGCTATTATCGAAAGCCGTGGCAGTGAGGCGACCTATGCCGTGGATGATCAAATTGACGGTACTAATGCCCGGCTGAAACAGGTATTGGCTGACCGGGTTTTGATCCAGCAGGCCGGCCGTTTTGAAACGCTGATGCTAGATGGTATTGAATACACCAAAATTGCCCAGGCCAATGCAGGTTTGGGCCGCGCTGATGAGCCGGCCTCTGAAATGGATGGCGATATGGCACCGGTGCCAGAGCCGATGGAAATGCAGCCGCTGCAAGCGAGTGAGCAGCTGGACGCCCGGCGTGATGAGCTGATTGCTGAACCGATGAAGTTTTTTGACTATATCCGGGTGTCGCCACAACGCAACAATGGTCAGCTAAGCGGTTACCGGCTGATGCCGGGTAAAGATCCGAGTTTATTCGCCCAGCTTGGTTTGCAACCCAACGATCTGGCGATAGAAATAAACGGCATCGCCTTAAACGATATGCAACAGGCAATGAACGTGATTAATGAATTGCGTGATGCCAAAGAAGCGGCAATTAAAATAGAACGGGATGGTGAGATCAGAGATATTCTGGTTTCGTTGTCACAATAATTATTACAACGAATTGGTTATATATTAATGAAATCAGGGCAAGTTAGTTTATTTTCCCGCCGCTCGCTGGCCAGTTTACTGGTTGCCGCTGCGCTTAGTGTCAGCATTGCTATACCGGCTGCTTCTGTTGCAGCGCAGGAAGAAGTAATGTACTCGCCAAACTTTAAAGGCACCGATATTAATGAGTTTATTAATATTGTTGGCATGAACCTGCAAAAAACCATCATAGTTGACCCCCAGGTGCGTGGCCGCATCAATGTGCGTAGCTATGAGATGCTTAATAAGGAACAGTACTACCAGTTTTTCCTTAACGTATTGGAAGTGTACAGCTTTGCCGTGGTGGAAATGGACAACGGTATTTTAAAAGTGGTGCGCAATAAAGATGCTAAAACCAGCAATATACCGGTAGTCAGCGATGAAAACCCTGGCCAGGGTGATGAAATGGTGACCCGGGTAGTGCAGGTGCGTAATGTGTCGGTGCGCGAGCTGTCACCTCTGTTACGCCAATTTAGCAATCAGGCCGGTGGCGGCCATGTGGTGCACTATGATCAGTCAAACGTGATTATGATGACTGGCCCGGCAGCGGTGGTAAACCGGCTGGTGGATATTATTCAGCGGGTAGACAAAGCCGGCGATCAGGAGCTGGAAATTGTTAAGCTGCAATATGCTTCTGCGCCCGAGATTGTGCGTATCCTGGAAAGTATTTATAAAACTCAGGGCCGTGCTGAGCAACCGGATTTTCTGATCCCGAAAATTGTTGCTGACGAGCGCACTAACAGCGTTATTGTCAGTGGTGAATTGCAAGCGCGGCAACGCGCTATTGAACTGGCAAAGCGGCTCGATTCAGAGCTGCAAACCAGCGGTAATACCCGGGTGTTTTATTTAAAGTACGCCAAAGCGGAAGAGCTGGTGCCGGTATTAAAGGGCGTCAGTGATTCTATCGTGGCTGAAGTGCAGGGCGCTACTGCGGCTGCCGGCCAGGCGGCGCGTGGTGCAGCCACTCAGGGCCGGGCGATTAGCATTGAAGCGCACGCCGATAGCAACTCACTGGTGATCACCGCCCAGCCAGATATGATGCGTTCACTGGAAGAAGTACTGCGCCAGCTCGATATCCGCCGTGCTCAGGTGCTGGTAGAAGCCATTATTGTGGAAGTATTTGAAGGCGACGGCACTGATCTTGGCGTGCAGTGGCTGAATAAAAATGGTGGTGGTACCAATTTTAGAAATGGCAATACCATTCCCATTATCGATGTAGCTGGCGCAGCCCTAGCTGCACGGCCAACGAAAAACCCGCCGCGAGTTGAACAATCAACAATTGAAGGTGTACCCAGTACTTTAGTGCCAGTGCCTGATACTGAAGGTAATTATGAGCTTGTTGGTAACTTGTTAGGTGGTTTAAACGGCGCCATGGTGGGCTTTGTCAGCGGCGACTGGGCGGCAATTTTACAAGCTGTGCGCACCAGCACCAACTCTAATGTGCTGGCGACGCCGCATATTACTACCATGGATAACCAGGAAGCGTTTTTCCTGGTGGGGCAGGAAGTACCGGTAATTACCGGCTCAACCACCGGCTCTAATAATACTAACCCGTTCCAGCAGGTACAACGGCAGGAGGTGGGTATTAAGCTAAAAGTGACACCGCAAATTAACGAAGGCGACGCGGTGCAATTAACCATTGAGCAGGAAGTATCCAGCATTGGCGGTGCCACGGCGGTGGATATCACCATTAATAAGCGCGAAATAAAAACTACCGTAATGGCCGATGACGGCGCTACTGTCGTGCTGGGCGGCTTGATAGATGAAGACGTGCAGGAAAGCGAGTCTAAGGTACCGCTGTTGGGCGACATTCCTATTCTGGGGCATTTATTTAAATCGACCAGTGTCAGCAAGAAAAAACGTAATCTGATGGTGTTTATTAAAGCCACTATTGTGCGTGAAGGCTCGGCCATTTCCGGTATTTCGAAGACCAAATACAACTATATCCGCGCCGAGCAGTTAAAGCGCGAGGAAGAAGGCATCCGTTTAATGCCGAGCACCAAACAGGTGGTGCTGCCAGAATGGGATGATTCCTTAACTCTGCCGCCAACTTTTGATGAATACATCAATCAGCAACCGGTTACCGATGGCACCAAATCAGGGAAGCAGGACTGATGGACGTGCTGGAAACCGAACAGGTAAAACCGGCCAGCCACCGTATTCGTCTGCCGTTTGGTTTTGCCAAACGCCATGGCGTTTTGTTGCAGCAACAAGCGCAGGGCTGGCAGTTGTATATTCACGCCGCTACCGCTCCGGCTGCGGTACTGGAAGTGCGGCGGATGCTGGCCGAGCCGTTTCAGATCAGCCGTTTGTCGGCGGTAGAGTTTGAAGCCCTGCTGGAAGCCAGTTATCAGCGTGACTCCAGTGAAGCGCAGCAGTTGATGGAAGACATTGGTAACGAGGTAAATTTAGCCTCGCTGGCCGATGATATCCAGGAAAGTGAAGATTTGCTGGAAAATGAAGACGACGCGCCCATTATTAAGCTGATTAACGCCATGCTGGGCGAAGCCATTAAATTAGGCGCATCAGACATTCATGTTGAAACCTTTGAAAAAGCGTTGATAGTGCGGTTTCGGGTTGATGGCATTTTACGCGAGGTGCTGCGGCCAAACCGGCGCCTATCCAGTTTGCTGGTATCGCGCATTAAAGTAATGGCCAAGCTGGATATTGCCGAAAAACGCGTACCGCAGGATGGCCGTATCAGCCTGCGCATTGCCGGCCGTGCTGTTGATGTGCGGGTGTCTACCATGCCGTCTAGTCATGGCGAGCGGGTAGTACTGCGTTTGCTGGATAAAAATAACTCACATCTGGATCTGGCTGATCTGGGTATGACGTTATCGGTGCAGCAGGCGTTTTCGCAGCTGATCTTAAAACCACACGGTATTATTCTGGTCACCGGCCCTACCGGCTCGGGTAAAAGTACTACCCTGTATGCCGGTTTAACTGAGATAAACACTAAAGATCGCAATATTCTTACCGTAGAAGACCCGATTGAATACGAGCTGGAAGGCATAGGCCAAACCCAGGTTAATACCAAGGTGAACATGACCTTTGCCCGTGGCCTGCGCGCTATTTTGCGGCAAGACCCTGATGTGGTGATGGTGGGCGAAATCCGCGATCTGGAAACGGCACAAATCGCCGTGCAGGCCAGTTTAACCGGCCACTTAGTGTTATCGACACTACATACCAACACCGCCTCTGGTGCCATCACCCGGCTGGAAGATATGGGCGTTGAAGCGTTTTTGCTGTCATCAAGCTTACTCGGTGTACTGGCACAAAGGCTGGTACGGACACTGTGCCCACATTGTAAAGCGCCGCATGAACCGGATAAAGAAGAGCGTAATTTACTGGGGATCAGTAAAAAAGATGGAGAGGTGATATACCGGGCGGCTGGCTGCGAACACTGTAATCATAGCGGCTATCGCGGACGTACCGGTATCCATGAGCTGCTACTGGTCGATGAGCATATTCGTGAGCTTATCCATAACGGTAAAGGCGAGCAGGCGATTGAAAAATATGTACGCCAGCATAGCCCCAGTATCCGCGCCGATGGCTTTAGCAAGGTGCTTAAAGGTGAAACCACACTGGAAGAAGTGCTGCGTGTAACCCGCGAGGATGTGTAATGGCAGCCTTTGAATACCAGGCGCTGGATGCGCGCGGTAAAACCACTAAAGGCGTACTTGAAGCCGACAATGCCCGCCATGCCCGAAGCCTGCTGCGTGAACAAAAGCTGGCTCCGGTAAGCGTTACGCTAGCCTCACAGCAGGAAAAATTGCTGGCCAGTGGCAAACAGTGGTTTAAACGTAAAATTTCAGCTTCCGAGTTGGCTTTGCTAACCCGACAGTTAGCTACTTTGGTTGAAGCCGCACTGCCAATTGAAGGTGCCTTGCTGGCCGTGGCGGAGCAGTGCGATAAGCCACGGCTGAAAAACATGATGATGACAGTGCGCTCTAAGGTAGTGGAAGGCTACAGCCTGGCTGAAGGCCTGGCCGAATTCCCGCATGTGTTTGATCATCTGTTTCGCTCTATGGTGGCGGCGGGGGAAAAATCCGGTCATTTGGATCAGGTACTAAACCGGCTGGCTGATTACACCGAGCAACGCCAGCATATGCGTAATCAAATTCTGATGGCGTCGATTTATCCGGTGGTAATGGTCGTTGTGGCGCTGGCAATCATCGGTATTTTACTGTCGTTTGTGGTGCCGAAAATCACCGAGCAGTTTGAATATATGGGCCAGCAGTTACCGGCCTTAACCCGCTTTATGATAGGTGCCAGTGAATTTGTGCAGAGCTACGGCATATGGTTGGTGCTGGCGATAGTACTGGCAGTATCGTTGTGGCAACGGCTACTGAAAAAACCGGCGATACGGCTTAATTATGACCGGCGTTTGCTGCGCTTTGGCATCATAGGCCGTATAGTGTCCAGTATTAATACCGCGCGCTTTGCCCGTACCCTAAGTATCCTGAATGCCAGTGGTGTGCCGCTGCTGGAAGCTATGCGCATCAGCGCGGATGTGTTGTCTAACAGCCATATGAAAAACAGCGTAGCAGAAGCCGCAGCACGGGTGCGTGAAGGCACTTCACTGCGCACAGCGCTGGAGCAAACCAAGCTGTTTCCGCCTATGATGCTGCACATGATAGCCAGTGGTGAAAAGAGCGGTCAGCTCGATGGTATGCTGGAGCGGGCAGCCAATACGCTGGATCGGGAATTTGAAATGACAATGACAGTATCACTGGAAATTTTTAAACCGGTGATCGTGATTATTTTAGCCATAGTGGTGTTTCTGATTGTGTTGTCAATTTTGCTGCCAATCCTGGAACTGAACAATATGATAGGACGTTAAGATGAAAAAAAGTGCCGGTTTTACCCTGTTAGAAGTGATGGTGGTGATAGTGATCCTGGGCATTATTGCCAGTATGGTAGTGCCAAATTTGCTGGAAAATAAAGAAGCTGCCGATCAGCAAAAAGCCATGGTGGATATACAGCAGCTGGAAGCCGCGCTGGATATGTATAAGCTGCGTAACGGCTTTTATCCGGTTACCGAGCAGGGTTTGCAAGCCCTGGTGGTAGCGCCGACGTCACAGCCCACGCCGCGGGTGTTTCCGGACGGCGGTTTTATTAAACGTTTGCCGAAAGATCCCTGGGGCGAAGATTATATTCTGGTAAGCCCGGGGCAACTGGGCAAGATAGACTTGTACACCAAGGGGCCAGACCGCACAGCCGGTACCGAAGACGATATTGGCAACTGGGCCGAGAATGACGAGAGCAACCGTTAAGGCTGATGATGCGCCTCCGCCCTGCTGCCATCGCTGGTTTTACCCTGCTGGAGTTAATGCTGGTGATCCTGCTTGTCGGCTTGCTGGCAACTATGGTTACGCTGAATTTCAGTGGTGAGTCGCGCCATGAAAAACTCAGCAAAGAAGCCGAGCGGTTTCAGCAAATTACCCAGTATGTTGCTGAAACAGCGCTGTTAAAACAGCAGGAGTGGGGTTTATACGTGCTAACTGATCGTTACGGCTTTCTGTATTACGACTACGACAGCGCGAAATGGCTGGCCGCTGAAGAACCTGACGGATTGCGTGAACACAAGCTGCCGCAGGATATCAGTATGACTCTGGAATTGGATGGCCTGGAAGCTGCTGAAGATAACCTGCTATCACAACTTGACTGGCAGTTGGATGAAGAGCAGCAAGACGCTGAGGAGCAGCAGGATATACCGGTATTGCCGCAGGTGTTTATCTTATCATCAGGGGAAATTAGTCCGTTTAAACTACTGTTTGCTGAACAATCTGAGCTGCAGCCTCTGTACAGTGCGGTCAGTACCGACTTTAGCATACCGCTGAAGCGCAGTGATGTGTCGGCAGAACAACCATGAAAAGCCGCGGTTTTACCTTGCTGGAATTGTTGGTGGCGATGGCGATTTTCGCTACTGCCGGTGTCGCTATTATGCAGGTCAGCTCGGCGCATGTGCGTAACCTGACACAAATCGACGAGCTGATGATGGCACGTTACATTGCCGACAATCAGATGCAATTGGCTATGCTGGATAAAGAGTGGCCCGGCAAAGACAAACAGCAGGGTGAAGTGGAGATGGCTAACCGTAAATGGTTGTGGCAGCAGCTGCGAACTAAGGTGCCTGATGAAGACTTAAGGCTGGTACAAATTAGCATAAGCCTGGCCGATGCACCGCAGCAGGTGATATTTGAATTAAGCAGCTACAAGGGGAAACCCGGTGCTTAATATCGCTACTGCGCGCAACTGTCGCGGTTTTACCTTTATTGAAATGTTGCTGGCCGCGGCTATTTTTGCGCTGGTGGGCCTGGCGTCAGTAGCGGTGCTGCAAACGGTAAGCCGCACCGATGAGTTATCACGTGACAGCAGTGAACGGTTAACCCAGTTGCAGCATAGTATGCTGATGCTGGAGCGCGACTTTATGCAAATAAGTGTGCGCCATGTCCGGCTTGATGGTGAAGCGGCACAAAAGAATCGGCTGTTTGGTGAGAAGTTTTTGCTTGATAGCGAAGACCATGGTGTCAGCTTTACCCGGCAAGGCTGGCGCAACCCGGGCATGATATTGCCACGCAGCGAAATTCAAACCGTGGCCTACCGCTTGCAGGATGGCACTTTACAGCGCTTGTTTACGCTGTATCCGGACGCGGTTACCGGCACTGAGCCGAAAGTACAACTGTTACTCAGTGGCCTGAGCGGATTTGAGCTGCATTACCTGCAGGGCGAAGAATGGCTGGAACGTTGGCAGGATGCCAATTTTCCTGCCGCAGTGCGGATAACCCTGACTGACGAACATTTAGGTAAGATGGAACGCATCTTGATGTTACCCGACGCTAATGTTGCGGCGGCAGCAATCGGGGGGCGTAACTAATGACTAACCCAGGCGCGCAGCGCGGAGTGGCGCTGGTAGCAGTATTGATGATTATCGCCATAGTTGTTGTGATAGCCGTCGATATGACAGGCCGTTTACAGCTGCAGTTACAGCGCCAGCAAAACCTGCAACAGCAGCAACAGGCATTTTGGTATGCCATGGCGGGTGAGCAGTTTAGCCGGGTGTTGCTGGCACGCACCCTGGCCGGTGAAGACACCGTTAACCTGTCACAGGACTGGGCGCAACAAGGGGCCAGCTTCCCGGTGGATAACGGTGACATTGCCGGCGAAATTACCGATTTACGCAGTTGTTTTAACTTAAACGCGTTACAGAATGTGGTACCGCAAAGCGGCGGCAGAATTGAACAAACCGCCGCGCAAAAAGCCTTTACCCGTCTGTTAGAGTTAACCGGGATTGAGCTATCCTTGCCGGCCGAGTATCTAAGCGCCCGGTTAGCCGACTGGCTGGACGAAGACAGTTTGCTCAGTACAGCCGGGAGTGCCGAGGATGATGATTATGCAGCGCTGCGATTTCCGTATTACAGTGCCAATACGCAAATGGCCAGCGTGTCTGAGCTCAGGGTGATATTGGATGTGACACCGGCAGATTATCAGGCCTTGCTGCCTTATGTTTGCGTAGTACCGGAAGACAACCGCTTGCTGTTAAACGTGAATACGCTGACTGCTGATAATGCAGTATTACTGGCAGCATTGATCCCGGAGCTCACCGAACAAGCAGCAGGCGAGATAATTGCCGATCGGCCGGAGCAGGGCTTTGCCAGCTTAGACGAGGTATTGGCCAGCGCCCAGTTAAGCGCAATAACAGTACCGGATGAAGCAAAAACGATGCTTACGGTGAAATCAGACAGTTTCCAGCTGGTTGCCACGGCAGGCTATCTGGACAGCGGTTTTATATTAACCTCAGTACTGAAAATAAATGAGAATAATCAAGTCAGGGTATTGGCCCGGCGATTTGGAGGCCAGGGGTGAGTGAACAGTTAGTTATCCGCTTAGGCAGTGTGCCGCAGCAAAGTATTAGCTGGCTGGTGTGGTCGGCGCAGCAAGAAGTTATCGCCAGCGGTGAATTAGCCAGCGCTGATGAGTTACCGCAGCTGGCGCAGCGGCTAGGCCAGCGCCCGGTTATTGCCCTGGTGCCGGCGTCAGACGTGCAGTTAAAGCTGGTGGCTTTGCCAGCCAAGCCAAGCCGGCAGTTAATGCAGGCATTGCCCTACATGCTGGAAGAAGAGCAGGCAGAAGATATTGAGCAGTTGTTTTTAGCCAGCGGTGCCACCGAGCAACATGACGGCCAGTATAGCCAACAGGTGGCTATTTGCCGGCGCGATAAACTGGAGCAATGGCTTCGCTGGTTACAGCAAGCCGGTTTCAGTGTCAGCCGCATGGTACCCGATGCACTGCTGCTGCCCGAGCAACAGCTGCCGGCCTGTATTCAGTTACATGAACAATGGTTACTAAAACAAAGCCGCTGGCAGGTTGCTGCAGTAGATTTAAGCTGGTGGGCCGACTATTTGCAACTGGCGGCTTTGCCGGTTCTGCACAGTTACAGCCCCTGGCCGGCGGAAGTCAGCCAACCTCATCAGTTAGCAGAGCCGGAGTTGCCTCTGGCATTGCTGGCCAGTCAGTTGCATAGCAGCAGCTTTAACCTGTTACAGGCTGAATACAAACCAAAACGGCAACGCACAGGCAAGTTTGATAAATGGCGCAGTAGCGCGCTGCTGTTATCCGCCACTCTGCTGGTGTATTTAGTGTCGCTGAGCCTGCACAACTGGCAGCTGCAACGTGACGCCCAGGCCATACAGCAGCAAACACAAGCCTTGTACCAACAGATGTTTCCTGGCGAACGGATAGTAAATCTTAATCTGCAGTTGCAACAAAAGCTGACGGCAACTTCTGGCTCTGCCGAGCAGAGCTTTTTAGTTTTACTGCATAGTTTGCAGCAGCAACTGGCATTGGTAAGCGATATTAAGCTGGAAAATTTACGCTTCGATGGTAAACGCAACGAGCTACGCTTTCAGGCGAGTGGAGAGGGGTTTCAGAGCTTTGAAAAACTTAAAGCCGCACTGGAACAAGCTGGCTTTAGCGTTGAGCTGGGAGCGCTGAGTAATGACGGCGGCAAAGTACAGGGTAGCGTAGCGATGCGGGGTCGGGCATGAAGCAACTGCAACAACAAATAGTCACCTGGTGGTTGGGTTTACAACAGCGCGAACAGCGGCTGGTCGGTGCGGCTGCGCTGGTGTTGCTGATAGGGGCGTTTTACTGGTTGTTATGGCAACCGCTACATCAGAGCCGGGAGCAACAACAGCAACGACTGGTAGCAGCTGAGCGTCAGCTACAGCAATTGCAGCGTCTGGCACCACAGCTAAGCGCATCGGCTAAGGTTAGCCGCAGCGAAGGCAGTGTGGCACAAATTATCAGTAACAGTGCCCGCAGCAACGCTATCAAGGTAAGCCGGATGCAACCGCAGAACAATCAGTTAACCCTGGTACTGGAAGATGTCAGTTTTGATGCCTTGCTAACCTGGTTGCATGCGTTGCAATACCAGCACGGTGTTAAGTTGGTTAATTTAGATCTGGCCACTGCCGACGCCCCTGGTCTGGTGCGGGTGCGCCGCATGGTCGTGGAGTAAGCAGGCAGTATGACAAAAGCTAAACTTATTTTTATTGGCGTTACCGGTTATGTGCTGTTCAGCTTAATACTGATGCCAGCCAGCTGGCTGATCAAGATGTTGCCAATGCCGGCAGAGCTGAAATTGGGCCGGGTATCCGGCACAGTGTGGCAGGGTGAGGTAAGTGCGGTGCACTATGATAGCTTAGCGTTTGACCGCCTGAGCTGGTCGCTGAACGGCTGGGCACTGTTTAGCGGCAAGGTGCAATTGGCGTTGTACAGTGGCAGCCTGCAAAACCCGGCGTTACCCTATATTAAAGGCGATGTCAGCTATGGTTTTACCGGCGCAGCGCTGAACGATACCATGCTAACCCTGCCGGTGAGCCAACTGCTGCCGATGTTATCCTTGCCAATGCCGGTAGACGCCAGCGGTACCCTGGTACTGGATGTCAGTGCTTATCAGCAGGGACAGCCACGATGCCGTGCGCTAAATGGCAGCGCCAGCTGGCAGGAAGCACGGTTGCAAACGCCAACCGGTAATTGGCTTGATCTGCAAAACCTGTTTGGTACTTTGAGTTGCGATAATGGCACTGCAGTGCTCAGTACCGATGGTGAAAACGTGCTGGGGCTGGAGATTAAAGCGGTAGCCAATGCGGAGCAATTACTGGTAAATGGTACGTTAAAGCCATCGGCCAATATGCCGCAGGAAGTACATCAGGCCATGCAATTTCTTGGCAAGCCCGATGCGCAAGGCCGTTATCCTATTCGGTTTTAAACTGACAAGCATAATTGCGGATATCATCCAGCAATACGCTGTAATCAGTAATCGCCGGATACTCAGTGATCTGCCGGCTTAATTGCTGGCTGTCCGGATTGGCAACTGCCAGCAGGTGTTTTATACCAAAGTCCTGCGCTGCTTTTAAAATTGGCAGGCTGTCATCGACAAACAAAGTGCGCTCGGGATCAAAACCGAGCCGCTGCTGCAACTTTTGCCACAGTGCCCAGTTTTCTTTAGTGACACCAAATTCGTGGGTCGAGATCAGCGTATCAATATAACTGGCCAGTTCGGTACGTTCGATTTTCAGTGACAGGCTGTCCGGATGAGCATTGGTTACCAGTACGATATCGCGACCGCTGTGTTTTAACGCCCGCAGAAAATCCGGTACATCGGCGCGCATGGCAATTTTATGCATCACTTCACGTTTTAACTCGGTGATGGGAAGCTGCAGGCGTTTGCCCCAGTAATCCAGACAATACCATTCCAGCTTGCCGGTAAGTTCAGCATATTCAGCTTTAAGTTGCGCTTCGGCGTCTGCGACGCTGATGCCGCTGATTTGCGCCCAGCGCAAAGGTAAATGCTGCAACCAGAAATAATTATCAAAATGCAGGTCCAGCAGGGTGCCATCCATGTCCAGTAACACGGTATCAATTTGTGCCCAGTTCAGCATAGGTTTTTCCCGCTAATCGTTTTATAGTAAGGCCTTGGATTGTACCAGAGGTAGCAGCATGACGCAGCGGCATGATGATCAACAGCCCGGCAAACAAAAGCCACAAATCCTCAGTAGTGAAGTTGTTGCTAAAAGCCGTCTGTTTAAAATAGAACAGCTGCAATTGCAGTTTAGTAATGGCGAACAGCGTACCTATGAGCGGATGCGCGGCAGTGGCCGTGGCGCAGTGATGATTATTGCCTGTCCGGATGCTGAACATTTTTATCTGATCCGTGAATATTGCGCAGGCACGCACGATTATCAGCTCGGTTTTCCTAAAGGTTTGATTGATCCGGGCGAAGATATTGTTACAGCCGCCAATCGCGAGCTAAAAGAAGAGATAGGTTTTGGTGCCGCCCGCTTCGTGCAGCTGAAGTCACTGGCATTAGCTCCCGGCTATTTTAATGCTACAATGCATATAGTGTTGGCCTTTGATTTATATCAACAAAGGCTTGAGGGTGACGAGCCGGAACCACTGGAGCTGGTGCGCTGGTCACGGCAACACAGCGCAGCCTTACTGCAACAAGCTGATTTTACCGAAGCGCGTAGTGTGGCGGCATTATTACTGGCACAGCAATATTTGGAAGCGAACCCGGATGTTTTTGAGCAAACTGCTTGAGCCTGTCAAAGCTGCAGCCCGTGAGGCCGGAGCAACCCTATGGCAAATGTATCAAAGCGGTGACTTTCAACAGCAGCAAAAAGCGGACCAAAGCCCGGTAACCACAGCCGATCTGGCCGCCAACCGTATTATTCTTAACTGCTTATCAGAACTGACACCGGACATCCCGGTTATATCAGAAGAGTCTTATCTGGTGCCGCTGGCGCAGCGCCAGGACTGGCCGCGTTACTGGCTAATAGATCCTATGGACGGCACTCAGGAATTTGTTGCCCGCAGTGGCGACTTTGCCGTCAGCATTGCGCTGGTAGAGCGCGGCTGGCCGGCTCTGGGCGTTATTTACTGGCCAAAAGAAGATGTGTTGTATTATGCCACCCGCGGCCATGGTGCTTTTAAGCAACAGCGTAACCTGATTAACCGTATTAAAGTCAATCAGCATCAGGCCGGTACCCGCTTAAAAATTGCTATCAGCCGCCGCCAGCCGCTGCAACCCATTATTGATTTGCTGCAAACAGAACAAGCGGCAGACTACATAGCACTGGGTAGTTGTTCACTGAAAAGCTGTTTAGTCGCCGAAGGCAAGGCCGATTGTTATTTACGGCTGGGGCCAACCGGCGAGTGGGATACCGGTGCCGTGCATGTTATTGTCGAAGAAGCCGGTGGTAAAATTCTCGACAGCGAATTTATGCCGCTTAGCTATAATCAGCGCGATACGCTGGCGAATCCTGATTTTATTGTTATAGGCCAAACCAGCCTGGCCTGGCCTGAGCTGATAAAGGCCCGCCGTACCGAGCGGCAACTAACAACTTAAGCCTGAAAACTTTCATAACTAACTACAAAAACTGCATAGCTTTGCCAGATGCCAGTGCTGGCGCGGTTTTAAGCCAAATCTAACTGTCTGCTAACTATCTTTTAGCCGGAAAAAACGCTATTATGGCGCCGGGTTTTTGCACGAAAAACATGAAACTGTGACAAAAACACCAATAAATTTAAGTCCGCCAGAGACTGCACCCTTACCTACAGTACCCTTAGGAGTTACATCATGTCCGAACTGGATCTGGGCCAATACGGCATCACAGATGTCACGGAAATCGTTTATAACCCTTCGTATGATCTGTTGTTTGCGGAAGAAACCCGCGCAGATTTACACGGTTATGAACAAGGCAAACTGACCAAACTGGGCGCGGTTTCAGTCGATACCGGTATCTTTACTGGCCGCTCACCAAAAGATAAATACATTGTTCGTGATGACAGCACCCGTGACACCGTTTGGTGGTCAGATCAGGGTAAAAATGACAATAAAGCCATTACGCCAGCTGTCTGGGCTGATTTAAAAGCATTGGTAACCACACAGTTATCTGGCAAACGCTTATTTGTTGTCGACACTTATTGTGGCGCCAACGCCGATACCCGATTGGCGGTGCGCTTTATCACTGAAGTGGCCTGGCAGGCTCACTTTGTGAAAAACATGTTTATCCGCCCGACGGATGAAGAGCTGAAAAGCTACAAGCCTGACTTTATCGTGATGAATGGCGCTAAATGCACTAACCCGAACTGGCAGCAACACGGCTTAAATTCGGAAAACTTCGTCGCCTTTAACCTGACCGAGCGTATTCAGCTGATTGGCGGTACCTGGTACGGTGGCGAGATGAAAAAAGGTATGTTCTCTATGATGAACTACTTTTTACCCTTACAGGGCATCGCCTCTATGCACTGCTCTGCCAACGTCGGCAAAGACGGCGATGTAGCGGTATTCTTTGGTCTGTCAGGCACCGGTAAAACCACCTTGTCTACCGATCCTAAACGTCAGTTGATTGGTGATGATGAACACGGCTGGGATGATGATGGCGTGTTTAACTTCGAAGGCGGCTGCTACGCCAAAACCATCAACCTGTCTAAAGATAACGAGCCGGATATTTACAACGCTATTCGCCGCGATGCGCTGCTGGAAAACGTTACCGTGCTGGCAGATGGCGAAATCGATTTTAACGATGGTTCCAGAACTGAAAACACCCGGGTGTCTTACCCGATTTATCATATCGACAATATCGTTACGCCAATCTCTAAAGCCGGCCATGCGAAAAAAGTGATTTTCTTAACGGCTGATGCTTTTGGTGTATTGCCGCCGGTGTCTAAACTGACCAAAGATCAGGCGAAGTATCACTTTTTATCTGGCTTTACCGCTAAACTGGCAGGTACAGAGCGCGGTATTACCGAGCCGACACCGACCTTCTCCAGCTGTTTTGGCGCAGCGTTTTTAAGCTTGCATCCAACTAAGTATGCCGAAGTTTTAGGCAAACGCATGGCTGCATCTGGCGCAGAAGCTTACCTGGTTAACACCGGCTGGAATGGCACCGGCAAGCGTATTTCAATTAAAGCCACCCGCGCTATTATTGATGCCATTTTAGATGGCAGTATTGAAAACGCTGAGTTTGTGCAGCTGCCGTACTTTAATCTGGCTATGCCATCTGCATTGCAAGGCGTTGACGATGTGTCAATGCTGGACCCACGCAATACTTATGCTAACGCAGGCGACTGGGAGCTTAAAGCTAAAGATTTGGCGCAACGCTTTGTCGATAACTTTGTTAAGTTTACCGACAACGACGAAGGTAAGGCGTTAGTGGCAGCTGGCCCACAGTTATAAAATGTTTTTTTAGCAAAAAAGGTCGCTTAGGCGGCCTTTTTTAATGGCGGCAACAATTTCAGCTGCGCAGGGCGAAAAAAAACAATCAGTGCTGGCAGCCTAGACTGCAACAGGCTAAAGTTAAACAAGTTTTGTCAGGATCTATCGGCACTGGCAGGTACTTCAGCTGCTTCAGAGCCCTAACGAGCAACAGAGGAAACTAATGCTAAGAACTATAACCATACAAAAACGTTTGCTGGCCGCTTTTGGTGTTTTGGCTTTATTGCTGGCGATAACCGGTATTTTTAGCCTGCAGAGCATCTCTAAAGTGCGAGCACAGGCTGACATGGTTGAGACAAACCTGTTGCCT
Source organism: Rheinheimera muenzenbergensis (assembly GCF_036984005.1). Taxonomy (NCBI): domain Bacteria; kingdom Pseudomonadati; phylum Pseudomonadota; class Gammaproteobacteria; order Chromatiales; family Chromatiaceae; genus Rheinheimera; species Rheinheimera muenzenbergensis. The sequence continues at coordinate 30,241 of NZ_JALAAR010000006.1, read as the reverse complement.
GCTATCAGTTATTTAGGTCAGGTTGAATCATTAACTGCCGAGACCCGGGCCATGACGCTACGGCTACTTTTAGCGATCGATATTACACAAGAGGGTAAAACCTTTGAGCGTATCGATACGCTAAACAAAGAGAAAACTGCAGTAAGCAAACAATACGAAGCTACTATTGTTTTGGCTGAAGAGCGCACTTTGTATAAAACATTTGCTGATGTTGATGCAGAGTATACTGAATTGCAGGGCCGGGCACTGGCATTGTTAAAACAAGAGGAGTTAGGTGCAGCCCAGGACCTGCTGGACAGAATGAACCCGCTGGCAGATAAAATGGTAGAGCAGTTAAAGCAATTATCAGCAGTTAATCAGCAAGCTGCCGCAGATGCACGTAAGGCGTCGATAGCTACTTATGACACGGCTAAATTCACCGTTATCTCGCTGATTATCATTGCTATTGCCATAGCAATGGGCATAGCCATATTGATTTCGCGCAGCGTAAATGCCCCGCTGGCACAGGCGGTATTGTCAGCCCGCTATATCGCCGATGGAGATTTAACGCAATCTTTAACTGTTGATGGCAATGATGAATTAACTGAGCTGGCGCAGGCATTAAAACAAATGCAGCAAAAGCTGCGTGATGCCATTGGACATATCGCCAGCTCCAGCAGTCAGCTGGCGTCGGCGGCAGAGCAGTTGAATGTGATAACAGATGAATCTGCCAAAGCGCTGCAGTTGCAAAATGATGAAGTACAACAGGCGGCAACTGCCATTACCGAAATGAGCTCAGCGGTAGATGAAGTGGCAGACACCGCACTTAAAACTTCTGAAGCGTCATCGCAATCGGCTGAGCTAGCCAAAGATGGTGCGAAAAAAGTGCTGCAAACCAGTAATGTCATTGAAAAAATGAACGGCGACGTGCAGCACAGTACTAAAGTAATCAGTACTCTGGCTGACAAGGTGTCATCGATTAACCAGGTATTGGAAGTGATCCGCAGCGTGGCTGATCAAACCAACCTGCTGGCATTAAATGCCGCCATCGAAGCCGCCCGAGCAGGTGAAGCCGGCCGTGGTTTTGCCGTGGTAGCGGACGAAGTACGCAGCCTGGCGCACCGTACGCAAACCTCTACCGGCGAAATTGAGCAGATGATCCAGCAGGTGCAAACCTCGGCAAAAGAGGCGGTAAATGCCATGAACCTGATCAGTGGCAATGCTGACAATGCCAAGCAGGTTGCTACTGCTGCGGCCGAAGCCTTAACCCTGATTGATAAAAACATTATGGAAATTAGCGACCAAAACCATGTTATTGCCGGCGCCGCTGAAGAGCAGTCTAAAGTTGCCCGCGAAATTGATCGCAACATAGTGACCATTAGTGACTTGGCATCTCAGACAGCAGATGGCTCCAGCCAGACTACTGCCAGTGCCGGTGAGCTGTCACGGCTGGCCATAGAGCTGAACGCACTGGTGAGTAAATTTAAGGTGTAGTTTGTCACTATCCAGCACAAACTGTCATAAAAAAGCCAGAACTTTAGTTCTGGTTTTTTTATGACTTAACAACACAGGTAACAAAGTTATCAAAATAATGGTTTTATATGTTTACTTTTGAATTCATTTGAATACACTGGTTGGTAAATGAACACGCACAGTGGCAAGGAGCGCGATATGAGCACGAAAACAGTGCCCTTCAGTGCCAGGATCAGTGTTGAAGATGCTGAGTTTATCAGTAGCCTGGAATACGATGGCGCTCATACGCCGTCTGATAAGTTAAGGGCATTACTGGCAGAAACCCGGCGCCGGCACCAGGGCTTTACTGATTATGGCCAGAACCTGGCACAGATGCAGGAGTGGCTGGGGCAAATAAAACGACAGTTACTGGTGCGGCAGCAGCAGTTAAACCAACACAGTGAGCTGATGATCCGGTTGCTGGATGCACTGCCGGATCTGCTGGCCACCTTGCAAACACTCGCGGCCAGTTGCAGCAGCTTAAATAGCCGTGAACTGCAACATACTGAACAGCAGGTGCTGTTAAAGTTATGCCGCTTAAACGAGCTGCTGCTGCCACTTGCACTAACTGCCGACGCTGACAGCGTGCTGCAGCAAGGCGTGTTTGGCCTGGCCAAACTGATCCACCAACACAAATTGGCAATACAAGGAGAACCGCAATGAGTGAAAGTATAACCCGCCGCGTCGCGCGTCTGGTCAGTGGCAGCGTCAATGCACTGGTGGATGCCGTCGAAAACAGCGCACCGGAAACGGTAATGGAACAAGCTATTCGGGAACTGGATAGCGCTATTGCTGACACCCGTACTGAGCTTGGCCAGCAAGTGGCGCAAAAGCATTTAGCCAGCAAGAAGCTGATGGAAGAAAACAGCCGCTACGAAGCACTGGCCAGCCAGTTAGAGGTGGCGGTTGCCAATGGCCGTGATGATTTAGCCGAAGCGGGTATTGCCGAACAAATGGACATTGAAGCACGCATACCAGTATTGGAAGCAGCGATAACGGATGGTGCCGCGCGCGAAAAAGAACTGGAAGGCTTTGTGCAGGCACTACAGGCGAAAAAACGCGAAATGCAGGCGGAACTACGCGCCTTTGTGCAGGCACAACAGGCAAGGTCTCAGGCGGCAGAAGCGGTGACGCAGCGCGGTGACACGGCAGCAGACAAAGCCGGACGCGCCACAGATGCTTTTGGCCGGGTGCTGGAAAAAGCCTCGGGTATGGCCGCGCGGGATACCAATCTGGGTAATGCCGGCAAACTGGCTGAACTGGAAGATCTCGCCCGGAAAAATCGCGTTGCAGAGCGTTTGGCGGCACTAAAAGCCGGTAAAGCCTGATGCTAAGCCTGATGTTGGCCAGTGAAAATATGGCCTTTAGTATAGCGCTGGTGTTAATGCTGATGATAGCGCTGCTTGAAGGCATCGCCGCCTTATTTGGTGCCGGCGTATCGTCGGCACTGGATAGCTTATTACCCGAGTCGGATATCAGCCCGCATGCAGAAGTCGGCCAGATTGACACAGATACCGCACTTAGCCGTTTTCTCGGTTGGCTGCGCATAGGTGAAGTGCCGCTGTTGATGCTGCTGGTGGTATTTTTACTCAGCTTTGGCCTGCTGGGGTTGTTATTACAAGGCATGCTGCACAGTATGCTGGGTGTGTTAGCGCCCGGCTGGCTGGCCGTGCCTGTGGTATTGGCGCTTAGCTTGCCGTTGGTCAGGCTGGGTGGCGGGGTGCTGCAAGCCATTATGCCGCGTGACGAAACCAGCGCAGTGAGTGAAGACAGCCTGATAGGCCGTATTGCGGTAATCACGCTGGGTACCGCCCGGGTAGGTTATCCGGCTGAGGCAAAAGTGCGCGACCAACATGGCTACAGCCACTACGTGCAGCTGGAGCCGGACAATGCCGCTGACGAGTTTAACCAGGGCAATGAAGTGTTATTGTTATCGCGCCAGGGCGCGGTATACAAAGCGATATTAAACCCCAACCCGCATTTGTCAGAGCAGCGTTAAGCGTCTGCCACAACGGAAAGTTTTTTAAATAAGGAGCAGTAAATGTTGGCATTAAATTTAATTGATATTCTGATCATCGCCGGTGCGGTGCTGGTTGGCTTACTGGTGCTGGGCATGATCCTGGCAAGGCTGTATAAAAGAGCCACCAAAGAAGTGTCCTTTGTTCGTACCGGTTTTCGTGGCGAAAAAGTCATTATGAATGGCGGCGCTTTGGTGCTGCCGGTATTGCATGAAATTATCCCGGTAAACATGAATACGCTGCGGCTGGAAGTACGCCGCGCCAACGAGCAGGCTTTGATCACCCGTGATCGTATGCGTGCTGATGTCACCGCTGAATTTTATGTGCGGGTAAAACCGACCGCTGATGCCATTGCCAACGCGGCGCAAACGCTGGGTTTAAAAACCATGAACCCGCATGAGCTGAAAGAGCTGGTAGAAGGTAAGTTTGTTGATGCACTGCGCTCTGTTGCTGCTGAAATGGCAATGGAAGAGCTGCACGAAAAGCGGGTAGATTTTGTACAAAAAGTACAGCATGTAGTATCAGAAGACTTGCTGAAAAACGGTCTGGAACTGGAGTCGGTGTCGTTAACCGGCCTGGATCAAACGGCGTTTGAACACTTTAACCCGCAAAATGCCTTTGATGCTGAAGGTTTGACCAAGCTGACGCAGGCGATTGAATCACGCCGCAAAATTCGCAACGACATTGAGCAGGAAACTGACTTAGCGATTAAGACAAAAAACCTTGAAGCCGAGCGCGCCAAGCTGCAAATCTCGCGTGAAGAAGAATATGCCCGCTTAGAGCAGGAGCGTGAAGTATCTATTCGCCGCGCATCACAAATGGCAGAAATTGCCCGCGAACAAGCAGAGAAAAAGCGTGAAGCTGAAGAAGCGCAAATAGCCTCACAGCGTGAAATCGACTTAAAACGCATTATGTCTGAGCGCGATATCGACAATGAGACGATTCAAAAAGACCGCGCTGTACGCGAAATGGAAATTGCCAAACAGCGTGCGGTAGAGCAGGCCGAAATTGAACGGCAAAAAGCGGTTGAGCTGGCATCACAGGAAAAATCCATTGCGGTGGCAGAGAAATCCCGTGCCGAGTCTGAAGCCAAAGCCGATGCAGATAAAGCCCGTGCTTTAGCAGTGAAGCAGGAAGAAGGCGTTATTACCGTGCGCCAGACCGAGCAAGCGGAACGGACTAAACAAGTAGAACTGATTATGGCGCGCCAGCAAGCAGAGCGTGAAGCTATTCAGTTGATGGTAACGGCAGAAGCGGAGAAAAAGGCGGCTGAAGATCAGGCTGAAGCACTGCGTTTGGCGGCACAGGGTCAGGCGGATAAAGAACGCTTAACGGCGAAAGGTCAGGCAGACGCCGAGCTGTTGCTGGCAGACGCTAAAGCCCGCAGCTACGCGGTAGAAGCAGAAGGTAAACAAGCTATCAACACCGCGGCTAATACGCTGTCGGCAGAGCAAATTGCTATGCAGGTGCGGCTGGCACTGATTGAGCATCTGCCGAATATTATTGCCCAGAGTGTGAAACCAATGGAGCAAATCAGCGACATTAAAATTCTGCAAGTTAATGGCATGGGTGCCCAAGGCGGCGGCAATGGCGATGGTGCGGCCGCTGATGCAGGCAACGGCTCTTTAGCTGATCAGGTAGTTAACAGCGCATTGCGTTACCGTGCTCAAGCCCCGATACTGGACTCCCTGCTGTCGGAAATCGGTTTAAAAGCCGGTGATATCAACGGTATGACCGAAGCGTTAAAGGCACCGTTAAAGCAGTAATTTTAGCTAAGTGAAAAAACAGGCCGCTATTGCGGCCTGTTTCGTGTCTACTGCTGTTATTGCAGTTCAGTCACCTGATATACGGTGACACTACCACTTACTTCGTTACCGATAATCAACAGCGGGTTGCCATTCGGGCTGTCGCTGGCTGGCACAAACTTTATGCTTTCCGGGCCTAAATCTCCGGCCAGTGGCACTTCAGTGCAGTCCATACCTTCACTGCTGTCGCATGGATCGGCCAGTTCGTCATCGAGCTCAAATTCGGCATCAAAATCGCGGTTGATGTAGTGGCTGACAAAGCTGGTCTGGAACGGGTTAGTTACATCATAGACAAACAAATCGCCGCTGCGCTCTTGTGCAATAAAGGCATAGGTACGGCCTTCGATAGTGCCGACGTCTATCGCTTCCGGCTCGCCGCCTTTATCGTCTGAGCGGTTATCGCCCTTGTTTTCGGTATGGGCACTGTTAAAGTTATTGCCCAAAATGGCAGCAGAGATGCGGCCAAAGTCATCACCAGAGTCATAAACCATGTTGATGTTTTGATCCCAGATTGAGAATGAACGGGCGCCGTAAGCATAGAGCTTTTCTACTACGCCATCGTTATCCGGATCAACCAGCGCTGCGGTGACTTTCAGCCGGCCTAAACCATCCTCAGCGCCGGTAGCGTCATACAGCGCCTGCAGTTCTGTGCTAAAGGTTTTATTCAGCTCATCCGGGTCGATAATATCGGCGGCGCGGATATCTTCTGAATACGCATCCCAATCGCGTGAGTCTCCCTCATTAGCCGAGACAATAAAGGTGGCGCCATTCCATTGATAAGAGGCAATCGAATCGGGCTGATACAGGCCATAAACATTAGGTAGCTTGCGAAACGACGCCACCTCATCTTCGTTGCTGTAGTCCATCAGATACTGGCCCCAGTCTTTCATGCCCAGTGCTTTCACTTCAATGGTCATAGCTGTTAAGTCAATAATGCCAATGGCATTGGCTTCCTGCAGTGACACCCAGGCTGTTTTGCTATCGGCCGCTACGGTGATGTACTCTGGCTCTAAATCCTGTGCCACTGTAGTACCGGCCGGGCCGGCAAATTTAACGCCGGCAGTTTGCAGCAAGTTGCGGCGTTTGGCGTCGGTATCGTAATCACTGGCAGAGAGCAGATCAGAGCTGAAATGCATATCTGTAGTCAGATTAATGCTTTGCGCCAGGTCTGCCGGCGCTCCAGCTGTTATGTTGATTACAGAAATGCTGCCTTCCGGGTCGGCGTTGTAATCGGTATCGGGCTCGCCTTCATTGGCAACCAGTACTTTTGTGCCATCTGGCGTAAATGTCACCATGTCAGGTAAGGCACCGGCGGCAACCGCTTTGACAAAGGTGCCACTGCCGGTAGCAGTCAGGCTATAAAACAACACAGCGCCAATATCGGTTTTTTGCGGTGCGGCTACGGCTATCGCCAGCATATCACCGTATATGGCGATTGAAGTTGCTTCACCCAGCGCCATGCTAACGTCATTACCATTGCTATCTTTTACATTAACACTGCCCGGAAAAGTAAAGGGCACTGAGCTTAGGCTATCGTCAGTAATGCCATTACCCACTGCGGCAACCGGCAGGTTGGCCAGCGAGATCACTTCAATACGATTTTCTGCTGCATTAATAGCAAAAGCAGAGTTTGAGGCTTTATGAAACTGCACAATTTCAGCCGCTGCTTTGCCATAAATACCGGTATTGAAGCGGCCCACGACTTCGATACTAAGATCACGCGGTAAGTTCTTACCCGGCTGACCGGTCTGGCCACTACCGCCGGTTGGTCCCGCAGGGCCTGCAGGGCCCGTCGCGCCATCGTCACCGTCCAGGCTGCAACCGGACAAAATAGTCATGATACTTAATGCAAGCAGTGAGCGTTTTAACATGCTGAAGTTCCTGAGTTTATTATGAAATTAATAAACCAGTGTCAGCTGTTGTTATGACAATTTAATGTAGCACGGATGATGTTTTTATGACGTACTGTCTTGCTCTGCCTGTTGCTGCAAAAACAGTTGTTTTGGCATCAGGTTTACCGTTTCGTGTAACTCGGAATACACTATTACCACTTCGCCGCATTGTAGCTGGCGCTTAACCGCGGCCACTTTTTCTGCCAGGGCCACTTCCTGCTCGCCATAGTCGGTGCCTTCACGCAGCACATAGTATTCAATCAGGTTGTTTAGTGTGTCTTCAGCAATGTCGGTATAGGGAATAATCATTTAACTAACTGCTCTGTAATAAATTGCGGGATCCGCTGGTTTAGCCAAAATTGGGGTTTTAGCACACTGCCGTAGACAAAGCCGACATGGCCGCCGCCGTTGGTCAGTTCGTAATGAATATGCTGATTAAGCTCATCTGCTGTCGGAATAACCGCATCGGATAAAAACGGATCGTCTTTGGCATGGATAACCAGCGTCGGTATGCGGATTTGGCGCAAAAATGCCTTGCCACTGGCTTTTTGGTAGTAATCCTGTGCATTTAAAAAGCCGTGAATAGGCGCGGTGTAATGCTCGTCGAATTGTTCTATGCTGCTAAAACCCTGCACCTGCTGTGGCGTAAGCGGCAATGGAAAATCAGTAAATTGTCGCAGTTTAGTCAGGGTGCTGCGTTTTAGCCGGCCGAGTAAATAGCGCTGATACAGTTTACTGGCGCCACTGTTAATGCGTTTGGCACACGCTGCCAGGGATAATGGCGGGCATACGGCTACCGCCGCCGCTAACGGATTCTGCTCAGCCTGTTCACCGCAATACTTCAGCAGTACATTGCCGCCGAGCGAATAACCCACCGCGACTAAAGGCCGGTTTGGGTAACGCCGTTGCACTTCGCTGATCACCAGCGCCGCATCAGCGGTGTCGCCGCTATGGTAGGCGCGCGGCAGTTTGTTGGGCTTACCGTTGCAACCACGAAAATGCATCAGCAGCGCTGGCCAGTTAAGTTGCTGGCACTGGGCCAGCATGGCCTGAATATAGTGACTGTTAATATCACCGGCTAAACCGTGCAGCAAAATCAGCAAAGGCGCGCTATCGTCATTTACTGCCTGGTGTAACCAATTAAGCTGAATTTCATCGCCATCGGGCAGGCTAAACATTTCCATCCCGGTGCTGACCCGCTGTTTCGGGCTTAAATATTTGGCAAAAATGGTTTGCAAATGCGCATGCTTAAGCCACCAGGCCGGCTGGAACGGCGTGTGTTTTACTGGTCTGATCTGAGCTTGCAAATTAACCTGTCCTGATAAAGAATGGATTTACTTTTACACCAGGTAAAGCACTATGGATCGGCGTAATTTTATCTTAACCGGCATAGCCTTAGGCGCAGTAGCAAGCCTGGGAAGCGGTTTAGCTATCTGGGGCTGGCAGCACAGCGTTGCGCCGGATAGTAATAACCGCGATCTGGTGTTATTGGCGTTGTTACCGGCGCTATTGTACGGCGCTTTACCGCAAGATGCGACCTTAGCCGCTACTGAGCTTGCACGCACTCAAACCGCGATCAGCGAATTTCTGCCGTATCTACCGCTGCGCCAACAGCAGGAGTTAAACCAGCTGTTTAACCTGCTGGCTAACCGGCTTGGTCAGTTGGGCTTAACCGGCCATGTTATTTCACTTACCGGGCTAAGCCTGAGCCAACGGCTGCAGCTGTTAAATCAATGGCGCGACAGTTACTTAGCACTATTGCAGCAGGCCTATCATGGCCTGCGCGAGCTGCTATATGGCGCTTATTATGGCCAAAGCGAGCACTGGCAAGCGCTGGCCTACACTGCGCCGCGGTTTAGGTAGAATGATAATAAGTGCGGACAGCAACAGGTTGGAACCCCGATGCGCAGCCACAGAGTGTCTGAGTGGCTGCGAAAGCGGCCGCGAGTTGCTGTGGCGAGCACAGCGGGTGTTGCAGCCTGTGAGCTTTGGAGGGCCCGCGATCACTGTGAACGGCTCTGGTACAAGGAAATCCACACTTCGCCGCCTTCAACAGCACATCCCTGTGCTGTCTCAGCCTGCGCGGCATCCCTGCCGCTGCTGCGTGCGGACACCTTGTACCGTCGCTTCCGAGCTTGATTTATCAGTAGGTAGGATGCAGTAATGAACAATACACATTTAGATGCCGGCCAGTTTACGCAGGATCAGCAGTTTGATACCGATATCGTTATTATCGGTTCCGGTGCCGGTGGCGGCATCGCTGCCGAGCAATTGGCACGGGCTGGCTTTAACGTCTTGTTGCTGGAAGAGGGCGCTTACTATACCCGGGATGATTTTGTCATGCAGGAGCGCTGGGCCTACCCAAATTTGTATCAGGAAGGTGCGGCGCGTAAAACCCGTGATCAGGCCATTGGCATTTTGCAGGGCCGCACAGTCGGAGGCTCGACCACGGTAAACTGGACCACCTCTATCCGTACACTGCAACCAACACTGGATTATTGGCATAGCGAGCTCGGCCTGAATTTTAGTGGCGACAATGATTTAACGCCTTATTTTAACCACGCCGAGCAGCGGCTGAACATCCATCAGTGGCCAGTGCCGCCCAACGCCAACAATGCCAAATTGCAACAAGGCTGCGAAGCGTTAGGCTGGCAGCACACGGTCATTAGTCGTAACGTTAACGGCTGCGCCAATTTAGGCTACTGCGGTATGGGCTGTCCGATAAATGCCAAGCAGTCGATGCTGGTAAGCACTATTCCGGCGGCCATGGCGCTTGGCGCCAGGTTGATATCGCGCATCTCGGTGCGTCAGCTGCACTGGCAGGGCGACAGCATCACCGCTCTGGAAGCGGTACCGGTAGACCAGTACTTTCAGCCGCGTAGCGATATCAGTATCCGTATTAAGGCAAAGCACTATATTGTGGCTGCCGGCGCTATCGGCTCACCGGCTTTGCTGCTGCGCTCAAAGCTGCCCAATCCGTCGGGCCGCTTGGGTAAACATACCTATTTACACCCGACAGTGATTTCCGGCGCCTTGTTTAATGAAAATATTAATGGCCATAGCGGCGCGCCGCAGTCGATTTATTCCGACCAGTTTGTCTGGCCAGCACAACGCGATACGGCCGGTTTTAAATTAGAAGTACCGCCGTTGCATCCGGTGCTAATGGCCACTAAGTTAATTGGCACTGGCGAGGCGCATGCCGCACTTATGCAACAGTTTAACCAGTTGCAGGTCACTATAGCGCTGTTACGTGATGGCTTTCACCCGCACAGCCAGGGCGGCACAGTGCAGCTGGATGATGCCGGCCAACCAGTGCTGGATTACCCGATTAGCGATTACTTGTGGCAAGGTATGCGACAGGCGCTACTGGCGATGGCGCAGCTACAGTTTGCCGCCGGCGCTAAGCAGGTACTACCCATTCATCACGATGCCACGCTCTATAGCAGCTGGGCTGAGGCTAAAGCGGCAATACAGCAGTTACCGATGCAGAAATTGCGGCAAACCATTGTATCGGCGCATGTAATGGGCGGTTGTAATATGAGTACAGATGCCACTCAGGGCGTGGTTGATCAAAATGGCCGCCACCATCAACTGCAAAACCTGTCGGTATTTGACGGCTCAATTTTACCTACCAGCTTAGGCGCCAACCCGCAACTGACGATTTACGCGCTGATATGGCGCAATTGCCAGCAACTGATAAGCCACTTACGCCTCTGATATTGGTTAAAATTGGCAGAATGTGCCTGCTATCCAACGTTAGCCGTGCTAATGTTTTAACAAATTTATGTCTGTGTCAGTCGGTTTAATGAATACAGAAAGTTATAAAGCGCTGAGCAATTACATTGACCTGCTACTGGACGCCATTTGTGTGGTGGATAAATTCGGCCGCTTTGAATTTGTCAGCGCCGGTGCTGAACGTATTTTTGGTTATACGCCCGAGGAAATGCTGGGCCGGCCAATGATAGAGCTGGTGCACCCGGATGACCGCCAGCGCACCTTAAAGGCTGCTGACGAGATTAATGCCGGTGTAGTAAAGATAGATTTTGAAAACCGTTATATCCGCAAAGATGGCGAGGTGGTGCATCTGTTGTGGTCAGCGCGCTGGTCGGAAACAGACAAGCGCCGGGTGGCGGTGGCGCGTGATATCAGCCGCAGTAAAATTATTGAAGCACGTCAGAGGGCGGTCTATGCCATTTCTGAAGCGGCCTTTGCCTGTGATGATTTAGCCGCTTTGTACCACAGTATTCAGCAAATTATCGCCGGGCTGGTGCCGATGCAGCGCTTTGCCATTTTGCTGGCGGCGAAAGACAGCGCCCAGCTTGAGTTTGTGCATGACGCCCGCCTGAGTGCTATGCCAGAAGCAGATAACAGCGATAACCTGATGCTACTGTGTCACCAGGTGATGCAGCGCTGTGAAACTATAAACCTGCAGCAACAAGAGCCACAGGACTTACCCGCTGCGCTGCGCCAGCAAATATCAACGTTGCCGGTAAACTGGCTGGGGTTGCCGCTCAAATCGCAAACGACAGTGATTGGTGTGCTGATGGTACACAATACGCCGACGGTCGCCCCTTACAGCCAGAGTGAAATTGAGCTGCTGGAGTTTGTCTCAGTACAGGTGGCCGTGGCCATAGAGCGCAAACAAATGTTGCAGCGCCTGCAGCGCAATGCGCTGTACGATCAGTTAACCGGCTTACCTAACCGTGAGCTGTTTGACGACAGAGTGCGCTCTGCTATGGCCCGCGCGCAGCGCGAGCAGGGCCAGTTTGCGCTGCTGTATCTGGATTTAGATAAGTTTAAGCAGGTCAATGATCTGCACGGCCATCAGGTAGGCGATGAACTGCTACAACATACAGCACAACGTATTTTAAGCGGCCTGCGCCACAGCGATACCGTAGCGCGTTTTGGTGGCGACGAATTTGTCATCTTGCTGGAGCAGGTAGACAGTGCCGATAGCGCTATGGCATTAGCTGAGAAGGTACGCAGTGCACTGGAAACCCCGTTTGCGCTGGCAGGCCACTTGTTGCAAGTGCTACCCAGCATAGGTGTGGCGCTATACCCCGGCCACAGTCAGGATATTAAAGCGCTGCTATTACTGGCCGACAATGCCATGTATCAGGCCAAAAGCAACGGTGGCAACCGGGTGCAGCTAAACCAGCGTGTTGCGCCAAAGCGCGGCAATGTCCAGGCTAGTTAGTTACTGTTTTAGCTGCTAGCTGCGCTGTAACGCCCGCCCCAGATGATTAAAATAACCCAGCCACAGCTCACTTAGCTTGTCGCTTAACGCTGGCTTAGGGTAGGCGCCTAGTTTTGCCAGCTCACTTTGCAAGGTGCCAGCGACCAGAAAGCTGTTTTTCAGGCTCTGGCGCTGCAGCATATGCTCAAAAGCTCTGGCGGCCATTTCTTCCGGCAAGGCCAGATAAAGCTGGCCAAAACCTGCATCCAGTACCCGACAGCAGCGAAAAAAGTCGCTCTCGCTTTGGCCATCAGCACTGACAAACAGGCTTTGAAAAGCTTGCGCTAACAGCAGGTTTAGCGGATGGGGTTTAACACTGTGGTTTTGCAGCCAGCAGCGCGAGGCAAATACGCCTGGCGCTGGCGGCGAATGAAACATTTTCGCTGCCACATAGTGATCAAAGGCATGAAACCATTCATGTGCCAGGCTGCCGCCACCGGCATTTTTCGCCAGTGCCAGAATACGTCCCTGTGGCTGATAGTGGGCGCACGCGCCGGGCTGGCCGCCAATACCGTAGGTGAGCGCCAGGCTGCCATTTAACGAGATAACCTGTGCCGGCACCTGCAGCAATTGTTGTAAATCACACAGCGCATCAAAAAACAGATTAGCTGCCCGTTGTTGCTCGTCCGCTGTTACCCAACGGCCAATATGAATGCTGTTAAAACCGAAGATTTTTACCAGATCGGCAAAGCTGACATCGGCACCGGCGCGGTGTGGCGGACCATTGCGATAGTACTGCCGTGTCGCCTTGCTGTTCATGCTCAGACGCCAGGAGCCGCCTGTGTCTGTGCCAATATTGCCAGGGCCACAGCTTCGGCGACTTTAATACCGTCGATACCCGCCGACAAAATACCTCCGGCATAACCGGCACCCTCACCAGCCGGATACAGGCCTTTAATATTAATACTTTGATAATCGGCGCCGCGCTTAATGCAAATGGGTGACGAGGTACGGGTTTCCACACCGGTCAGTAAACCATCGGCTTTGGCGAAACCCTTAATTTGTTTATCAAAGGCTGGTATGGCTTCACGGATAGCAGCGATAGCAAAATCTGGCAACACCTGGGCTAAGTCAGTCAAAGTGATATTGGGGGTGTAGGACGGTTTTACCTCACCCAGCTCAGTAGACGGCTTAGCAGAGAGAAAGTCACCAATCAGCTGCGCCGGTGCATGGTAGTTTTCGCCACCGACTTTAAACGCCAGCTGCTCCAGTTGACGTTGCAGCGCAATACCCGCCAGCGGGTGACCGGGGTAATCGCGCTCCGGATCTATGCCTACAACGATAGCGCTGTTGGCATTGCGCTCATGGCGCGAATACTGGCTCATACCATTAGTAACTACGCCGCCGTGCTCCGAAGCTGCCGCTACAACAGTGCCGCCCGGGCACATACAAAAGCTGTACACGCTGCGGCCATTGCTGCAATGGTGCACCAGTTTGTAATCAGCTGCGCCTAAAATCGGGTTACCGGCGTTAGGACCAAAGCGACACTCGTCTATCATCGACTGCTCGTGTTCAATACGAAAGCCAATCGAAAACGGTTTGGCCTCAACATAGACGCCTTTGTCATATAGCATCTGAAAGGTATCACGCGCACTGTGGCCCACTGCCAGCACCACATGCTTGCTGTGCAGCTGTTCACCGGTGGATAGCGTTAAACCGCTGATCTGGCCGTTATCGATATGCAAATCATCAACCCGGCTGCTAAAGCGAATTTCGCCGCCCAGCTCAATGATTCTGGCGCGCATTTTTTCCACCATCGCCACCAGTTTAAAGGTACCGATATGCGGCTTGCTAACATACATTATTTCGTCCGGCGCGCCGGCGGCAACAAATTCGCTCATTACCTTGCGGCCGTAATGCTTTGGATCTTTTACCTGGCTGTACAGCTTGCCATCAGAAAATGTACCGGCACCGCCCTCACCATATTGCACATTAGACTCCGGGTTTAGCGCTTTACCGCGCCAAAAACCAAAGGTGTCTTTGGTTCGTTCGCGCACTTCTTTACCGCGCTCTAAAATAATGGGTTTAAAGCCCATTTGCGCCAGCAGCAAGCCGGCAAATAAGCCGCAGGGGCCAAGGCCGATAACAATAGGCCGCTCTGGCAACTGTTCCGGCGCCTGGGCAACAAACTTATAGCTGGTATCCGGTGACGGCTTAACATGCTGATCTTTGCTGAACTTTTGTAATAACGTTGCTTCGTTATCGACCTCTATATCCAGGGTATAAATTAGCTGGATATCGGTTTTTTTTCGCGCGTCGAAGCCGCGTTTAAATATCGTAACCTTATGCAGTTGTTCGGGTTTTATGTTTAACTTAGCAATGATGGCAGCGTTAATGGCGCTTTCTTCGTGGTTTAACGGCAGTTTAATTTCGGTAAGTCGCAGCATAGGGGTTCCGTATCGGTGTCATAGCCGCCGGCGGCAGCTCACAAGATGGTGCTATTTTACGCCAACTGCGCGGCTTTGTCCGTAATCTTGTTTTTTGCCGCTACTGCAGTATGATCGCCAGCCTGCAACAACGGGAAACAACACACTATGGCCTTTGTGGTATTAGATAACTGTATAAAATGCAAATACACCGATTGCGTGGCGGTATGCCCGGTGGATGCATTTTTTGAAGGGCCCAATTTTCTGGCCATCAGTCCGACTATCTGCATTGACTGTGGTTTGTGTGAGCCGGAATGCCCGGCTAATGCCATAGTGCAGGAAGATAAGGTACCGTCAGAGCAGCATGGTTTTATTGCATTAAATGCCGAACTGGCAGAACTGTGGCCTAATATCCGCGAAGTAAAAGCGGCACCGGCTGATGCCGATGCCTGGAATGGCGTACCCGAAAAGCTGCAGTACCTTGAACTGGAATAAGCGCAGTGCTTATTTTGTCCCCGGCTGCTCGTGTTCTACTTTGTAAATAAAATAGATGGCGTAAAACGCGCACAAGCCAATTACAATCGCTAAGCCGGTAAAAGAGATAAAGATTACCGGATCATTTAAAAACTGCTGCCATATATTCATAGCCGTATCCTCTGACTGAGTTGATACGCTCAGTGTAAAAAACGTCCGTGAAGCATTAACTGACCCAGATCAAAAAAGCAGTAGCGGTTTTACGCCAGTTGAGCCATGGCTTGACGCAGATCAAATAATTGCAGCTGATAACGCCCTGAGTTATTGGTTAACTGGGCCAGATAGTGCTCCAGCAAGCCGGAAGCGGAGTGAGTTAACGCAGGACAATGTTGCAGCAGTAGTTGTTGTTCCAACTTTTCCAGTTCCAATTCGGCTTGCAGCAACGTTTGCTTTAAAAATTGCTGTTGTTGGTCAGGCAATGCTGCCGCTGTGCTGTTTCGCCGCAGTGCACGCAGTGGTTGGGTAAAGGCTGTGCTGAAATTGTTCAGCCTTGCGGCCAGTTGCTGTAAATCACTGACCGTGAGGCCTAACTGCTGTTGCTCTAAATAACACAGCAACAGCAGCAGGTTAACGTTAGCGCCCAGCTCGTCCTGCCACTGCAGACACAGGCTTTTTACCTGCGGGTACAGTGCAAGGCTAAATTGCCACAGCTGAGCAGCGCTTATCTGTGCCGCTACTTTGCTGCTGTCAGGCATTGCTCTGCCAGAACTGCGTGGTTTTTTGCTCCAGTTCGTCCTGTGCCATAAACCAGTCTTCTTCAATAGTGGCAAGGCTTTGGCTGGTGCTGGCTTGTTTGGCCAGCAATTCCGTTAACTCGGCTTTACGTTTTGCATCGTAAATATCCGGGTCGGCCATTTTTTCTTCAATAGCTGCCAGCTCTTTGGTCAGCTTTTCCTGCTGCTGCTCCAGCTTATCGACTTTTTGTTTAATTGGCCGCAGCAAGTTGCGCAAATCGGCTTCCAGCCGCTTCTGATCTTTACGCACCACATTGCTGCTGGCTGGCGTGTCTGCCTGGGCAACGCTGGCGCTTTGCCGGGCATCTTGTTGCAGCCACTGGTAATAATCGGCTAAATCACCGTCGAACGGTGCCACGCGGCCATGCGCAACCAGATAGAACTCATCGGTACAGCTGCTAAGCAAGTGGCGGTCGTGCGAGACGATGACTATCGCACCTTCAAACTCTTGCAGCGCCATAACGATGGCTTCACGCATATCTAAATCGAGATGGTTTGTCGGCTCATCGAGTAATAATAAATTTGGCCGCTGATAGACAATTAATGCCAACACTAAACGGGCTTTCTCACCACCGGAGAACGGCGCGCAGGCTTCCAGCGCTTTGTCGCCATGAAAGCCAAAGCCGCCCAAGAAATCACGCAGCTTCTGCTCGGGTACTAAAGGGTCTAACCGCACCAGATGCTGCAGTGGCGAGTCCTGCGGCCGCAGTGTTTCCAGCTGATGCTGGGCAAAATAGCCTAAACTGACGCCATTGGCGTACCAGACTTCGCCGCTTTGCGGCGCCATATTGCCGGACAGCAATTTAATTAATGTCGATTTACCGGCGCCATTACGGCCCAGTAAACCTATACGGCTACCGGGTAACAGCTGAAACTTAATCTGGCTTAAAATGACTTTATCGGCATATCCGGCCTGCACACTGTCCATTTTCAGCAGCGGGTTAGGTAGCGATTTAGGTTCGCGGAAACTAAAACTGAAAGGCGAGTCAACATGGGCTGGCGCCAGTATCGTCATACGTTCCAGCGCTTTAATCCGGCTTTGCGCCTGACGGGCTTTAGTGGCCTGCGCTTTAAAGCGGTCGATAAATTTTTGCAGATGCGCTACCTGGCGCTGTTGTTTATCAAAATTGGCCTGATGCTGTGCCAGCTGCTCGGCGCGTTGGCGCTCAAACTGGCTATAGTTGCCTTTATACAGGGTTAGTGTTTGCCGCTCGATATGCACAATATTATCGGTTACCGCATCGAGAAAATCGCGGTCGTGGCTGATGAGCAGCAAGGTGCCCTGATAGTTGGCCAGGTATTTTTCCAGCCAGAGTACCGCGTCTAAATCAAGGTGGTTGGTAGGTTCGTCCAGTAGCAGTAATTCGGCACGCTGCATCAGGGCACGGGCCAGGTTTAACCGCATGCGCCAACCACCAGAGAATGACTTAACCGCCTGTTGCTGCGCTTCGCCGCTAAAGCCCAGACCATCGAGCAAAATGCCGGCTTTGGCTTCGGCGCGGTAACCATCTAAGGCTTCAATTTGCAGATGCACGGCTGCAAGATCTGATTCACTGCAACCGGTACGCACCTTCAGTAACAACGGAAATAACTGCTCGTCGCCCTGCAGTACATAATCCATCGCGCTGCAGTCCAGTGCGGGTGTTTCCTGCGCTACGGTAGATATGTGCCAACCGGCGGGGATGCTGACATTGCCTGCGTCGGCGTGCAATTTATTAAGCAGCAGGGCAAACAGGCTGGATTTACCGCAACCGTTGGCACCGACAATTCCCACCTTTTGCCCCGGAAATACGGTAAGATCGGCACCCTGAAATAAACACTGGATACCGCGGCGTAGTTCCACCTGTTGCAGCTGGATCATGTTTTTTCCTGTGTAACTGAATTGGGCTGCTAATTTACCCGTATAACCGCAACAAACCAAGGCTTGGCGAATAAAATTGCTATGCCGGCCAGACGAGACACAAGATGACAACACGCAAAAAGAAACGTTTTATTGCCGGCGCCAGCTGCCCGAAGTGCAAAGCATTGGATACCATGATGTTGTTTCTGGAAAACAATGTGGAAAAAGTGGAATGCGTTGAGTGTGGCCATCAGATGGTGCAGCCCGAGGCGCAGATAGCTAAAGCCAGCCGCGCTGCCGAGCAGGTAATTGGTGTGTTTAAACCGGAATAACGCAACAAAGGCTAAACTTTGCGAGAACAGGGTTACCCACACCGACACGCCGTAAACCCATCCCTGGGGGCTCGATTCGGCCATCCTGGCCTGCAACGGTTGGCTTAGGCTAACCCTGTTTTCGGAGATAGGTAATAAAACTGTACTTAATAATGCGGCGGTGGTGGCTCTTCTTCCGGCCGCAGTATGCCTTGATCATCTGGCAGGTTACGTAATTTTTCTGCCAACAACATTACCTGTTGTTGTAAGCGGTCAATGCGCTTTTGGTGCTCCAGCAGCTCATTGCTCAGGCTGTTAACGGTGTCTTCCTGAAAGGCCAGTTTGTTTTCCAGCTCAACAATATGCAGCTGCAATTCTTGCTCATTTGGTGTCATGTTTAATCTCCCATACTTCGGCGATGCCACTGGAACTTTCGCTGATCACTTTGTTGTCGCCTAAAAAACCAACCGCATGTACGACAGCACTGGGCGGCCTGCTGTCTGGCCGCACTGATACCTGCCACTGTTGCAGCTCCTTACCGCTTGCTACCTCCCACAAGGCCAGTTTGCGGGTAGGGGCGCCGGTGGCCAGATATTTGCCGTCGGCACTGAACTGCACAGCACTAAACACCTGCTGGCGCGCAGTAAACTGTAATGTGCTAACTAACTGGCCGGTTTGAATATCCCAAATCTGGGCTAAATCCTGACTGTCTGCGGTAAATGCATAGCGGCCTTGCGGGTCCAGTGCCACCTTGGTTACCCGGCTCGGGTGGCTAAAACTATAAATAATTTGCGCACTTTGGGTATCCCACAGGTGAGCTTTGTAGTCGTTTCCGCCGCTAAGGGCATAGCGGCCATTGGGTGACATCGCCACGCTGTTTATCCGCTCAGTGTGGCCTAAAAACTCCAGCCGGCGGCCACTTTGTAAAGTAATGTGCTGTACACCACCATCACTTTTGCCAATCAGTAAGTGTTTACCATCGTCGGACAACGCAATGTCACGCACGGTGGCTGTGTCCAGCTGCCAATAGCCCTGATTTTTGCCGCTACTGATATGCCATAACGCATAAGTATTGGCATCTGCCGTTAAGACATGGCTGCTGTTGTTACTGATCGCCAGACTAAATACCAAATTGTCACTGCTGTCCTGGTGGCGCCACTGATACTGCAACGCATTGTTAGTTAGATCCCAAAGCGCTACGCCATCCTGAATAGACGATACAGCGGCGTAGCGGCCATCTGTTGATATGGCCGCGGCATAACTGCCTTGTGCTACATGCGGAAATTGTTGCAGAGGAGCTTCTGCGGTCATTTTTTCACAGCCAGTTAGCAGCAACAGCAGAAAAAATAGCGGATATTTCATCTCGGGTGTTAACCTCATCCTCGCAAACCGTTAGTATAGGTCAGTTCATTGGACACTATTAAAACATACTTTTGCAGCCTGGCTGCGTAAATATTGGAGAACCGAATGCGCTTAGTTAGCAAAATGTCGCTGCTTGCAGTGGCTGTTTTCACCCTTACCGCTTGTCAGAAAGAAGCTGAACAAAAGCCAGTAGTGCTGGACACTGACGCAGCTAAACAATCATACAGCCTGGGTGTTTCAGTAGGCCGTTATTTAGACGGTACTCTGGATGAATACAGCAAGATGGGTTTGTCGCTGGACAGCGCGTTAATTTTACGCGGTGTACAAGATGCAATTGCCGATAAAGCAGAATTGTCTGAAGAAGACGTGCAGGCGATGATGACGGCTCTGGAAGAACAGTTCCGTGAGAAGCAAGCTGCTATCGCCGAAGCTGAAGCCGCCCAGGCCATTGCTGCCGGTAAGAGCTACCTGGAACAAAACGCCCAGAAAGCAGGCGTAACGGTTACTGAGTCAGGCTTACAGTATGAAGTACTGCAAGCGGCAGAAGGTGCAAAGCCAGCGGCGACCGACACGGTTAAAGTTCACTACACCGGTACCCTGGTAGATGGCACTAAGTTTGACAGCTCAGTTGATCGTGGCGAACCGGCTCAGTTCCCGTTAAACCGTGTTATTCCGGGCTGGACTGAAGGTGTGCAACTGATGAACGTAGGTTCTAAATTCAAGTTCACTATTCCGTCAGAGCTGGCTTATGGTGAGCGCGATATGGGCGTGATCAAGCCAAACAGCGTACTGTTGTTTGAAGTAGAGTTACTGGAAATCGTTCAAGCTGAAACTGCAGAGAAGTAAGCGGTGTCCTAATGAAAAAAGCGGCTGATGCCGCTTTTTTTATAGCTAAAGTCAGCATTACGCTGAAATGCTGTTATCGCTGTGCTTTTCGTGTAGCGTGTTGATCAGTTCATCTTCATACTCAAAACGCTCTTCCAGCGCCTGACCCAGTGCCGATAGTTCACGGTCAAAGGCACCGCTATGGCGGGTACTTAAATGCTCAGCGTAGTTGTCATTAAAGTTGAGTGCCAAATCAGTTGATACGGCAATTTTAGGATACAGACTGTCAGCCAGTTTGCGACTGTCGGTTCCATTTACCGCACATTCTGACACTATGCGTTCGTACACCTCAAAGTGGCCGGCCGATAAGTAATCCACCAGCAACTGACAAAACTCCTGCACGGCGTGCTGTGAAGGCATCGTCGTTCTTTTGTGATCAAATGGCGGCAATGCAGCTAGCTTGCAGTAGCTAACGATCAATTGTTGACGCTCTTCCAGCCAGGTGTCGATGGCGCTAAGCGAGCCACCCCATTTTTGTTGCGCATTCTGCACACGGGTGTACATTGCCTTCTCCTTAAGTGCAGCAGCCTTGCTGCAGTAAGTTCTAATTAAATGAATTTTGCGCTAAAGATCAACCGTTTTTTTATTGGTCGGTGCAGTCAATAGCACCTATGATACTGTTTGTATCACGTCAGTAACAGGGATCTCAGATGATTAGACACAGTATCAGTCCGGCGGCAACTCAGCAAGGGCTCTGGTTTGTTGTTAGCCGGGGCCGGATTTGGCTGAATGCAACACAGCAATTACCACGCTGTAGCTATGCCGAATTAGCGCTATCGGCCATGCCAGAGCATATTTGTTGGCTGGGACAGGCAGAGGGGCTGGATGCATTTTTAGTCATTAATCATGACCATATAGAGCATGAGCAAGATTGGGTATCACCGCGTGAACTACTTGGCCACGGCGAATGTACTTTTCAACTCGCGGCTCGAGCCACACAGGTAGCGCTGTTTTTACAAACCCATCGTTTTTGTGGCCAATGCGGCAGTGCAATGCAGTTGGTGAATTGGGAGCTGGCCATGCTGTGTAATAAGTGCGGCCATCGCTGTTATCCGCGTATAGCACCCTGCGTGTTAGTGGGTATTGCGCATCAGGGCAAAATATTACTGGCACGCTCCAGCCGGCACCGGCAAGGCTTTTTTTCCATCCTGGCCGGCTTTGTTGAATCTGCGGAAACACTGGAGCAAGCCGCGATTCGGGAGGTAAAAGAAGAAGTGGGCGTGGATATTACTAACTTACGTTATGTGGGTAGCCAGCCATGGCCTTTTCCGCATTCGCTGATGACGGGGTTTATCGCCGACTACGTTGCTGGTGATATTGTTTGTCAGCCGAATGAGATAGAGCAGGCGGCATGGTTTAGTTTAGATGAGTTGCCGGAAGTACCGCCGCCAGAGACGTTATCCGGTCAGATTATTCAGCGATTACAACAAAGCGCAGGGAAATGAAAAATTTACTGGACAGATCTATTACAAAGCGAAGCTATGGACGGTAGAAAATAAAAAAGCCACATAATGTGGCTTAACTAAATGTTTTGCGAGGTCTCGTTTTACCGAGCTTCTTACTTGTTATTCTTCACTAGCGCAGCAATGTTATAGCAGAATGATTTTATTATGACAAGTGTTGAACAAAAAAAACCTGAACAGAAGCTTTACCGCGAAACAATAGGCGTCGCGCTGGCTTGATGCTAAAATAACGCCAATTTGATTTATGACGGGTTTATTATGCAGCTGAAAAATGATCGCTATCTCAGGGCCTTGTTAAAGCAACCGGTAGATCGTACGCCGGTATGGATGATGCGCCAGGCAGGACGTTATTTACCAGAATACCGTGCAACCCGCGCTCAAGCCGGTGATTTTATGTCACTGTGCAAAAATCCCGAGTTGGCTTGTGAGGTAACGCTGCAGCCGCTGCGGCGTTATGCGCTGGATGCCGCCATTTTATTCAGCGATATTTTAACCATCCCTGACGCTATGGGCCTTGGCCTGTACTTTGGTGAAGGTGAGGGGCCTAAGTTTCAGCGGCCACTGCGTGATTTTATTGATATTGCGAATCTACCAATACCGGATCCTGAGCAAGAACTGCGTTATGTTATGGATGCAGTGCGCACTATCCGTCGTGAACTGGACGGCAGCGTGCCGCTGATTGGTTTTTCTGGCAGCCCCTGGACACTGGCGACCTATATGGTAGAAGGTGGTGGCAGTAAAACCTTTGGTATCATTAAAAAAATGATGTTCAGTGAACCAGAAGCACTGCACCTGTTACTGGATAAGCTGGCGCAAAGTGTCACTCTTTATCTGAACGCACAAATCGCTGCCGGTGCACAATCAGTGATGATTTTTGATACCTGGGGTGGTGTGTTAACACCGCGCGATTATCAGGAGTTTTCACTTGGCTATATGCAACAGATTATCAATGGTTTAACCCGTGAAGCAGATGGCCGTAAGGTACCAGTGACTTTATTTACCAAAAATGGCGGTATGTGGCTGGAGTCGATTGCCAACACTGGCTGTGATGCTTTAGGCCTGGACTGGACCATTAACATCGCTGATGCTAAGGCGAGGGTCGGTCATAAGGTTGCGCTACAAGGCAATATGGACCCGGCCATTTTACTTGGATCGCCAGAGCGCATTCGCCAGGAAGTGCAAATGATCCTGGATGGTTTTGGCCAAGGCTCAGGCCACGTCTTTAACTTAGGGCATGGTATTACGCCGGATGTTGATCCAGAGCGTGTCAGTGTGTTTATCGATGCCGTGCATGCCTTTAGCCGCACTTACCATATGAATGCTGAGATTAGCGAATAGCCTATAAAATCGGCACCAGGCATCCGCTTAGATCGGATGACTTGGTGCCTGTATTAACTCAGTTTGTCGCTAGTGTTTGATAGTCTTCCAGCAAATCTTCAAAATTCTGCACTGCCCAATTACGCTTTTTCGCTTCTTCCAACGCCTGGCGTAACATAGATTCACCGCGGCTTTGTTGGCCCAATTCAATAAAAGCCACACCCAGCGTTGATAGTAAGTTTGGATTATTAGCGTCAATAGTCCGGCCTTGTTCTGCCAGGCGGATAGCTTTTTGCGGATCACGCAGAGTCGGGTTATCCGACATGGCGAGCAACGCTGCATATTCAGTAATCGCCGGCATGTATTCTGTTAAAGCGGCAATTTCGAGATAAAACGCTGCCTTATGCGGGTCATAGTTGACATTATTACTATCGAGTAATTCCTGTGCCAGCAAATAGGCTGCCTTTGCATCTCCGCCATCGGCAGAAATGGTCAGCCAGTTTATTGCTTTACTCGGATCACGATCACAGCCGTTTCCTGTTACCAGGCATTGCGCTAAACGATACTGCGCCGCCGGGTAACCGTTAATTGCGGCTTGTAAATACCAATCCATTGCATTGGTGTTATCTACCATCCGGTTCTCTGCCAGCAAAGCATACAGGTACTGATATTTGGCGGCTTCAGTTTTAGCCGCAGCCAGGATAGCATCGATGTACTCCTGATTTTCGCGGTCAAATTTCCGCGTCCGGGAGCTGATTGAAGATTTTATCCTGAAAGTGTGAGACTGCATTTCTAACCGCATTGGGTCACCGTAGAGATCTTTGGGTGGCTCAAACCGCCAGTTAGCCACAGCCGGTAGAATATATTCCGAAATTGCATCAACAGGAAAAGACGCGACAACCTGAGCATTTTCCGTATGGCCATCTTCATTAATGTCATAGTGAACTATTGCCCATGCCGCAACACCTGATCTTTCAAAATAGCTGGGGTATTCCGGCTCTGGTTGAGCTATGGGTTTAACGCGAACGTCGGATAACACGTAACGGTTGGCTGTAGGGTAGAGCAGGCTTTCTAAAGCTTGCTTACCAAACTGGTTATTCAATGTTGTGTAGACTTCTTTGCCCTGTAATCGGGAGGTCAATTTTGTTCTGAGGCTGCGGTATTGCTGATCAGCCTGCGGATGATTCCGTTCTTTTGCGATCAACGTCCAGGCATAGGCAAGATTAATATCTTTATCCACACCCAAACCTTCCGCATACATACGAGACAACAAAAATTGGGCTTCAAGATGACCAAGTTCAGCCAATGTCTCCAATTGAGGTTTAGCCAGTGCATATTCCTGTTTCTCGAACAGGCTGCGGGCGGCGGGAAAATCCGCCATTGTGTTACATGAAAGGGCAAGCATCAGTAGCGCAAGCCCGTACTTTAGCTTCACCATATTAGCTCCAACAACAGTTTATTTAATTATTATGCAATTGAGTTTACAACGAATTTTCAGCCAAAACAAAAATAAATCTAACAGGCTAAGTTGAGATTAAAATGTATTATTTATCAATATGTTAAGATTTAAAATAATCGGTTTAACCCATTAAGTGCAGCTACACGATATGCCTCGGCCATGGTTGGGTAGTTAAAGGTGGTATGAACAAAATATTCCAGAGTGTTACCGCCATTTTTTTGCATCATAATGGCCTGACCGATATGGACTATTTCAGCCGCTCGTTCGCCAAAACAATGAATCCCGAGAATTTCTAGCGTATCACGATGAAATAGCAGTTTTAAACTGCCAACACTGGTGTTGGCTATTTGTGCCCGAGCCAGATGTTTGAATTGAGCACGGCCAACTTCATAGGGGATCTTGGCTGCGGTGAGTTCCTGCTCGGTTTTACCTACAGAGCTCATTTCTGGAATTGTATAAATACCGACAGGGATATCCGCTATTAAATGCGCATCCAGATTGCCTTTAACAATAGCTTCACCGGCTAAGCGCCCCTGATCATAAGCGGCACTAGCCAGGCTGGGATAACCAATAACATCGCCAACGGCATAAATATTGTCGCAACTGGTTTGGTAGTGTTTATTTACCTTCAGCAGGCCACGGCTGTCAGCTTCCAGCCCGATGGCGTCTAAATTCAGCATCTCAGTGTTGCCGGTGCGGCCATTGGCAAATAAAAAGCAATCGGCTTTCATTCTTTTGCCGGATTTTAAGTGCAGCACCACACCATCGCTTGTGCCTTCGATACGGTCAAACTCCTCGCCGTGACGGATGGTCATGCCGGAGTTCCAGAAATGATAACTTAATGAATCTGATATTTCTGCATCCATAAAAGATAACAAACGATCACGGGTATTGACCAAATCGACCCGAACGGCCAATCCCCGGAAAATCGAGGCATACTCACAGCCAATCACACCTGCGCCATAAATAATGATATGTTTTGGATCATGCTGCAGCGATAAAATAGTGTCTGAATCGTAGATCCTGCTGTGATTAAAATCGACTTCTGCCGGGCGATAAGGCCTTGAACCTGTAGCAATAACAAATGTTTTGGCGCTAAGCTCGAAACTACTGCCATCAGCGCTGCAAATTGATATACGGTGTGGGTCGATAAAACGGGCTTCGCCCTGATATATTTTTACCTGATTGCGGTCATAAAATCCGGAACGTAGCCGCACCTGTTTGCGGATCACGCCGGCGGCGTGTTTCAAAATTTGCGAAAAAGTCAGTTTGGTGTGCTGTTCATCCATCTGAAACAGCGGGTTTTCATTAAATTCGATTAACCGGCTTACCGAGTGCCGCAGCGCTTTTG
Source organism: Rheinheimera muenzenbergensis (assembly GCF_036984005.1). Lineage (NCBI taxonomy): Bacteria > Pseudomonadati > Pseudomonadota > Gammaproteobacteria > Chromatiales > Chromatiaceae > Rheinheimera > Rheinheimera muenzenbergensis. Next base: position 4,177 of record NZ_JALAAR010000006.1, on the reverse strand, counting down.
ACGGGATTGTGCCCCAGTGGGTGCAACCACCGCCAACCGAATGATAACGTTCAATTGCCGCTACCTTAAGCCCGCTTTTTGCAAGGTACATGGCTGCACCTTCACCGCCAGGGCCGGTGCCGATAACAATGGCATCAAAATCAAAACTGGCTTTTTTAGTTGCGGTTTTTTTAGTACTCACGCGGCTTATCTCACTGATTTGGTGAAGTTAAACTTGAGCATATCAGGTCTTGCACACAAAAAAAGAGACCGCAGTCTCTTTTTTCCATTAACTGACGGCTGTTACCAGCCGTTGCCAGTGCTGCTGCTGTTGCTGTAGATGTTGCTTAAACTCACTATAGCGTTGTTTAAAATCGACCGCTTGATACTGCGCGACCAGTTGGTCTTTTCGTTGTAGTAACAACTGCTTTTTCAGTTGATAGTAGTCCTGCATTCTGGCCATTAGCAATTCGTATTCTTGCTCGAGCAGTTGTAACAGCTGCTCAGCGTTGGGCCGCAGTTTTACTTTTGCAATCGCACGTTGCAGCTGCATTTTAGCTTTGGCCTGGGCAATGCGCTCTTCCGGCACAACACGTAAATTACGGGTTAAACCAAGCCAGGAGGCGGTTTTTATAAACCATTTTGTTGGATCAAACTGGTACCATTTAATGCCGTTACGGTAATCAGATTCAAAAATATGATGGAAATTATGGTAACCCTCGCCATAGGTTAAAAACGCCAGTACGCCGTTGTCGCGGGCAGAATTTTGATCGGTATAAGGCTGACTACCCCAAATATGGGCCAGCGAGTTAATAAAAAAGGTGAAGTGATGGCTAAGCACCAGCCGCAACACGCCGGCTGATAGCAGCATGCCAATTATATTGCCGCTAATTAGCCCTAACAGCAGTGGAATGCCAAAGTTAGTAGCGATAGTTAGCCACAGGTAATTCCGATGCTGCCACATCACAATATGATTTTTTTGCAGATCACGGCAGTTGTTGTAATCTGGCTTTTCAACGCCAGGGTAGTCTCGCAGCATCCAGCCAATATGGCTGTACCAGAAACCGCGGCCTGCTGAATAGGGGTCTTTATCGTTGTTATCGACATGGCGATGATGTACACGATGGTCGGCAGACCAATGCAAAGCGCTGTTTTGCAGTGCAAAGGCACCACCAATAGCATAGAGCCATTGTAACAACGGATGAGCCTCATAAGTTTTATGCGCCCACAGGCGATGATAACCGGCAGTAATAGACATACCGCAGTAACCTAAGCATATAATAGTGGCAATAATCTCGGCCCAGCCAAAACCAACTGTCATGGCGTACCACGGCACGCCAATGGCAGCAAACAAGGTAGTGATGGAAAAGAGCAGGACGTTGGTCCAAATAATCGGTGCTTGCTTCATAAAAGGCCGTTTAGCTTACAACTGTTCGCTCATTCTACTGGTGATAACACCGGGGTCAAGGTATAAAATAGTGCTTTTCGCGGAAGAAAGGGGAATTTGTGTCAAGAGCCGAGCAGAAAGAGCGTACCCGTCGTGCCATTATCAATGCGGCTTTTTCCCAACTAAGTGCTGATAAAAGCTTTGCCAGCTTAAGCTTACGTGAAGTTGCACGAGAGGCGGGTATAGCGCCAACATCATTCTATCGTCACTTCGCTGATATGGATGAGTTGGGCCTGACTTTAGTGGACGAAGCAGGTTTAATGTTGCGTCAATTAATGCGCCAGGCGCGGCAGCGTATCGAAAAAAACGGCAGTGTTATCCGTACATCAATTGAAACCTTTATGGAGTTTGTCACCGGCAACAGCAACGTTTTTCGTCTGTTATTGCGTGAGCGCTCCGGCACTTCGGCTGCATTCAGAAGTGCAGTAGCACGCGAAATTCAGCACTTTGTCGCCGAACTGGCCGAATATTTGCGCAAGGAGACGACTTGCCCTGACGAATTAGCCAGGGCGCAGGCGGAGGCGATGGTGATATTGGTATTTCATACCGGGGCGGACGCACTGGACGCGCCAGCCGAGCAATATGCTTATTTAACCAGCCGGACTATTACTCAATTACGCTGGCTGGCACATGGTGCGGCCGGTTATGGCCGCAAACCTAAAAACTCAATTTAATGTTACTGGCTGGGGCGTTTTCGCAGCCAAACACCGCTTTCTATATGGTGGGTATAAGGAAACTGGTCAAATACAGCCAGTTGCACCACATCGTGTGTTTTTATAAGAGCCTGTAAATTCTGTGCCAGGGTTTGCGGGTTGCATGAAATATAAATAATGTCATTAAAGCGGCTTACCAGCTGTTCGGTACCATCGTCCAGACCAGCGCGCGGTGGGTCGACCAATACAGTATTTAGTTGCATATCCGCCAAATCGAGTTGTTTCAGTTTGCTGCCTTGTTGCAGTGCGGCTGACACATCCTCAGCAGACATTTGCAGTACCTGTAAATTCTCGACATTATTCAGTGCGATATTGTACTGTGCCGATTTAATCGAGGTGCGGGAAATCTCGGTGGCCACCACCTGATTAAAACAAGGTGCCAGAGCGACAGAAAAATTGCCGTTACCACAATATAATTCGAGCAGGTCCCCTGACAATTGTTGCGCAATCTTTTTCGCCCAGCCTAGCATTTGGCGGTTTACTTCACCATTAGGTTGGGTAAAGCTGCCTTCAATTTGCTGATACTGTAACTGTTCGCCGTCCAACTCAAATTGCTCAGTGACGTAGTCGTTACTGACCATAAGCTTTTGCTTACGCGAACGGCCGATAAACTTCACTTTATATTGTCCGGCAAGTTTGTCCGTTAATTGCTTCGCCTGTTCCAGCCAGCTGTTGGTTAATGGCCGCTTATATATAAGAGACACCAGCAGCTCGCCGGATAATGTTGCCAAATAGTCTACCTGATATAACTTGTAGCGTAGTTCGTGATTAAACTGAATATTCTCTAGTAGCCGCGGCATAAAATCAGCAATAGTGCGGCAAGCTACCGGAAAGTAGTCAATGCGTACTTTGTCGCGTGTCTCTGAGTCAAACATGGCATGATAGATATCATCACCGTTGTGCCAAATACGAAATTCAGCGCGTAATCGGTAGTGAGCGGGTTCAGAGCGGAAAATCTCTGCTGCTGGCACATTGAAATCTGACAGTAGTTGCTGCACTGCGGCAACCTTATCGTCAAGTTGCTGTGAATACTGCTCTGGGAAAACCTGACCTACGCTCATTTATCGCTCTGCTCAATCAAAACGACTATTTTAAGCCACAGAGCAAGTTGAGCCAACCATGAATATGACCAGAGTGGGATTTAGCATTAAAAAAGGGAAGCCAAAGCTTCCCTTTTGCAAACGTTAATGCTTACTCTTCAGCGTCGTCATTATCCTGACGCTCTTTAGCTTCGCGCACTTTTAATGTGCGTTCCTGAAAATTAAAGTCATTCAACTTCTGAATCATCTTGTTGCCATCTTTTGCGGCTACTTCAACAAAACCAAAACCACGACGACGACCTGTTTGTCGATCTTTCATCAAGCGGACATTAACGACAACACCGAAACGCTGGAATAACTCTTTAACGGCATCCTCGTTGGCCCGATACGGCAAATTACCAACATATAAAGTAGTCGTATCACCTTTATAGTCCACTGCGGCCAAAGGCGCAGTCGACGCAGTAGCTTTGCGCTCTTTTACATCTACTAACACTGGCACCAGTATGCCAGCTGCTAACACACCTATTACCACGAAAATTTCCTGAGCCAATACGAAATCAGGAAGAAAAGCAAAGCCAAGATAAGCCAACACCGCTAATGCCAGTGTATATGGCAAAGAAGCACGTAAAGTGGGTAACATAATAATATCCTAAGCACTTAATTCTATTTATCGGAATGCTTTAACAATATAAAGCAGCCTTATCTTAGCGGTTAGGTAATAAACCGCAACCACAAAACGTAGCCTGTTTTGCCTGGGTTTGTTGGTAAAACATGCAAAAAGCTGAATTAGTAGGCAAACAACATGCTAAATGCACTTTTTATTACTTTAGTGCTTGCGCCTGTTTAAAAACGCCCTATAATGCGCGCCATGCCACGGGGCGCTGCACTTAGCAGGCTTCGGGTGATAAAAACTGAGTTGCGAAAATCTTTTAAAAAGACGCTTGACACGAAAGTTTAAATCACTAAAATGGCGCCCTCGCTTCACGGTGGTGGTAAAC
>NZ_JALAAR010000069.1:0-237 GCF_036984005.1 Rheinheimera muenzenbergensis | reverse complement strand
CCAAAACAGCACAGCAGCACATCGCCCGGCTGTGCCGCTGACAACGGCACCTGATACAGCCCCGTCGCCTCCAGATTATCCAGATAGAGATTCTGGCCGTTACGCCACCAGTCATCCTCACGATGAAAGTCCGGCATCTCAATCCCCGCCAGATGATAAGCATCCCGGAACAGTGTGTAACAGTCCGTCACACCGTGCTCAAAGCGCCGCCCGGTGAGATGCGGCACACAGCGGAAC
>NZ_JALAAR010000068.1:0-241 GCF_036984005.1 Rheinheimera muenzenbergensis | reverse complement strand
GTAGCTCAGGTGGTTAGAGCGCACCCCTGATAAGGGTGAGGTCGGTAGTTCGAGTCTACTCAGACCAACCAATTCGCCGCCAGGCGTTGTTGCAGCGACCCTCACATACGACAGTATGTTTCGGTTCACTGCGCCTAGCCTGACAACGAATGTACCATATTGTATGGGGTTATAGCTCAGCTGGGAGAGCGCCTGCCTTGCACGCAGGAGGTCAGCGGTTCGATCCCGCTTAACTCCACCA
>NZ_JALAAR010000067.1:0-252 GCF_036984005.1 Rheinheimera muenzenbergensis | reverse complement strand
AATTCGCCAGCGGCTTACCATCCAGCGCCACCATCCAGTGCAGGAGCTCGTTATCGCTATGACGGAACAGGTATTCGCTGGTCACTTCGATGGTTTGTCCGGATAAACGGAACTGGAAAAACTGCTGCTGGTGTTTTGCTTCCGTCAGCGCTGGATGCGGCGTGCGGTCGGCAAAGACCAGACCGTTCATACAGAACTGGCGATCGTTCGGCGTATCGCCAAAATCACCGCCGTAAGCCGACCACGGGTGAA
>NZ_JALAAR010000066.1:0-254 GCF_036984005.1 Rheinheimera muenzenbergensis | reverse complement strand
TGGGGTTATAGCTCAGCTGGGAGAGCGCCTGCCTTGCACGCAGGAGGTCAGCGGTTCGATCCCGCTTAACTCCACCATTACTTTTTAAGTAAATACTGTTTGAAAACTCAAAGACAAGTTCTTCGTAAAGAAGTATTTCTCTTTGAGCTTTATGCTCAACGCTCTTTAACAATTTGGCAAGCTGATAGTAGTAAAAAACAAGCTAAGCAACCTCTCGAACTCAAGCGAGAGAGTGTATAGCAAAGCACACTGTA
>NZ_JALAAR010000065.1:0-257 GCF_036984005.1 Rheinheimera muenzenbergensis | reverse complement strand
CTCACCGTCGCGCCTCATGCAGGAGCGGGGATTTAAACCGTTGGGGGACCGTGTGGAATGCCTCTTCACGATCGCCGCGCGCCCGGCAGCCGGTTGATTGGAACGGGGGTGGGGGGGGGGGGGGGGGGGCGTGGGGGGGGGGGGTGGGTGGTCGGGGGCAAGTGTCTGTGTGTTTGATGGGGGTGTTGGGGTGGTGGTTGTTATAAGTCTGGGGGTGGTGGGTTTGTGGGGTGTGGGTTGTTGGGTGTGTGTTTGTG
>NZ_JALAAR010000064.1:0-266 GCF_036984005.1 Rheinheimera muenzenbergensis | reverse complement strand
CGTCGCAGCTGCGTTTCACTTCTGAGTTCGGAATGGGATCAGGTGGTTCCACAGCGCTATTGCCACCAGGCAAAAACGTGTCAGGAACAACGTTTTAACGCGCTTCAGCGCGGCCCGCTTGCGGGTCAAATGCATGGATGCATTTGATAAAAACTGTCGTTCCATCTTTAATTTGGCTTGCTGTTAGTCGTTATGCACACTGTATCTTAAAACATCTTGGGCGTTGTATGGTTAAGCCTCTCGGGCAATTAGTATGAGTTAGCTTA
>NZ_JALAAR010000063.1:0-269 GCF_036984005.1 Rheinheimera muenzenbergensis | reverse complement strand
GGAACAGTATGGCGATAATCCGCTGGCGCTGAATAACGTCATGTCAGAGCAGAAAAAGACCTGGGCGGCTGAAGACCAGCTTCGCGGGAACTGGATGGCAGGCCTGAAGTCCGGCTGGAGTGAGTGGGAAGAGAGCGCCACGGACAGTATGTCGCAGGTAAAAAGTGCAGCCACGCAGACCTTTGATGGTATTGCACAGAATATGGCGGCGATGCTGACCGGCAGTGAGCAGAACTGGCGCAGCTTCACCCGTTCCGTGCTGTCCATGA
>NZ_JALAAR010000062.1:0-271 GCF_036984005.1 Rheinheimera muenzenbergensis | reverse complement strand
AATCCCCGCATTTTATGCGTTTTCATGTTGCCTGCCCGCATTGCGGGGAGGAGCAGTATCTTAAATTTGGCGACAAAGAGACGCCGTTTGGCCTCAAATGGACGCCGGATGACCCCTCCAGCGTGTTTTATCTCTGCGAGCATAATGCCTGCGTCATCCGCCAGCAGGAGCTGGACTTTACTGATGCCCGTTATATCTGCGAAAAGACCGGGATCTGGACCCGTGATGGCATTCTCTGGTTTTCGTCATCCGGTGAAGAGATTGAGCCACC
>NZ_JALAAR010000061.1:0-286 GCF_036984005.1 Rheinheimera muenzenbergensis | reverse complement strand
TACGAGAACGACGCCAGAACCCTGTTTGAATTCACTTCCGGCGTGAATGTTACTGAATCCCCGATCATCTATCGCGACGAAAGTATGCGTACCGCCTGCTCTCCCGATGGTTTATGCAGTGACGGCAACGGCCTTGAACTGAAATGCCCGTTTACCTCCCGGGATTTCATGAAGTTCCGGCTCGGTGGTTTCGAGGCCATAAAGTCAGCTTACATGGCCCAGGTGCAGTACAGCATGTGGGTGACGCGAAAAAATGCCTGGTACTTTGCCAACTATGACCCGCGTA
>NZ_JALAAR010000060.1:0-293 GCF_036984005.1 Rheinheimera muenzenbergensis | reverse complement strand
TCACCTCCTTACCTATAGCTGAAAGAAGTTGTAAGTGTTCACCCAGATGATTGATTGTAACGTAGAGCAAACAGTAAAAGCGGTATTCGTGAGGATAACGCCGGATGTTTGGTTTAGCGCAAGGCGTAGAGCGAGCGAATGAAGGAGTGTACGATAAGTACATGACTGAATGAGCGAGGGATGCAACGACGCGGTAAGGCAAACAGACAAGTTAGAGCTGGTCTGTAGCTCAGGTGGTTAGAGCGCACCCCTGATAAGGGTGAGGTCGGTAGTTCGAGTCTACTCAGACCAAC